>CANFFZ010000008.1 GCA_947446155.1 Chloroflexota bacterium
GCTGGGGTGGGATGATGCCACGCGTTGCTACGAACGCTGCCTCGCGGTGATCGAGCAAGCCCGCGATCCGCTCGGGCAGGACGCAGCGATGCTGTGGAGTGAGCTCGCCCGATGCCGGAAAGCAGCGGGCGAATTCGTTGAGGCCGGTGTTGCGCTTGACCGCGCGCTCGCCCTCTATGACGAACAAGCACAACCGCTGCTGAGCGCGCGTGCCCTCATGGGCTTCCTGGCGGGCGGATCCATGCCCGGCGAACTGCAGGCTCTGAGGCCGCGTATGGATCGCCTCATCGAGGCACTTGGCGACGAGGATTCGCCAGAGCTCTGCAGCCTGCTCGCTCAACGGTCAGGGGCGGACTACAGCCCCACGGGGGCGGGGGCCGCGCGCGCCGCGCGCGCAGTTGAGATGGCGGCACGGCTGCAACTGAGCGGGGCAGCATATCCGGCCGGGATTCGCATTCGCCCAGCCGCCGTGCTGGAACGGCAGGGGGAATTCCATGCCGCTGCTGCTCTATTCGAGGCGGCGCAGCGAGACTTCGTGGCTGCAGGGATATTCTCGACGGTTCCTTTGAACCGGGGTGGGGTGAACTTGGCCTTTGCAGGTGAGATCGATGCTGTTGCAGTAACCTTGAGTGAGCTCGTCCGGTACACGCGGCAATACCGGAGACGGTCGGGGGAGTGGCGTGCCACAGCCCAGCTTGCCCAGGTTGCTTGGCGGCGGGGCCGTCGTGCGGAATATCTGGAACTGATCGCCGAAGTACCCACAGGGGTGTCGTTTTACACCGGACTGATCACTGCGAGCGTTGCGCTTGCGGAAGGCGCTCCGGCCGAGGCGCTCCGGCCGAGGCGCTCCGGCTGTTGCCCGGCGTGGATCATCCCGATGCACGCGGCGCGGTCGCGCTCGTACACGCTCTTCGCAGCAGTATCTTGTGCGCGCAAGGCGAGCGGACATCCGCGATCGGGGCGCTCGCTCAGGCGTTGGATGCCGGCGGCGTGTGGGATCTGAGCAATAGCGATAGTAGCGATAATCTCATCGCTGTGTTGCAGGTGCTCGCATACGCGGCGAACGCGCTTGTGGAGCTCGCGGACGAGCCGCGCTCGAACGCAGTTGCCGAGTATCTCAATGAGTTTCCAAACCTGCGTAGCACCGTATGGGGCGGCGTGAACCCAGATTGGCTGCGCGGCTGTCTCGCACTGCGCCTCGACCAGATCGACGAGGCGCAGCAGCACTTCAACACCGGCCTCGAATGGGCATCACGCCCAGACGTGCGCTTTGTGATCGACCAGGGCCGCTGCCACCAGGGCCTCGCCGATGTCGCGGAGCTCCGCGGCGACCACGCAACGGCCATGCAGCATCTCGATGCGGCGGGCGCGCTCTTCTCGCAGTACGGGACGAAGTTGTACCTCGACCAAGTGCTGGCGAAGAAGGAATTCCTCAAGGCATAGGCGAAGGCACGACCGACTACGTGGTCATAGTGTGCATGGCAGCCGCAGCCGGCCTCGCGACCGTGGCGCACCACCCATCTGCCGAGTGTGTAGATCTCCCCCATCATGCTCCGCCCCCACCGTCCCCGCGCCTCAAACTGACTGCCCGTTGCGCCTTCACCCCACGCCCTAGCGGCCACAGCGCCAGCGAATACTTGAGGCGGGGACTAGTACCTCTGCGAGGTCTACCAGGCAGAGACGGCGCTCCGCCATGGCCCCGCCTACCAGTGGGTGGATGACGTCGAGTTGTGGTCGGACGTGCCCACTGCCTACGCGCTTCGGCGATAGACTGCGGCCGCACGAGCGAATACCTCCGAGGGTTGGTCTATGCCCTTCCTCCCTTTCCGCATCGGCTTCTCCGACCGCGCCATCGAAGACCTTCACCGGAGGCTCGAGGACGCGCGATGGCCGGATGTTGGGTGGGACACGGGGTGGAGGACGGGGACGAACGACAGCGTCCTGCGTGACCTCGTGCGGTACTGGCGGAACGACTTCGACTGGCGGGTGCAGGAGGCGGCGCTGAACGCGCGCGCACACGTCCGAGGCGTGATCGACGGCGACGAGATGCACGCGATGCTGATGGCGGGGCCGGGCTCCGAGCGGCGGACGCCGGTGCTGCTGATCCACGGCTGGCCGGGCTCGTTCATCGAGTTCACCGAGGCGGGTGAGCGGCTGTCGAGGGGTGTGGATGGCGCGCCTGGCTTCGATGTCGTGGTGCCGTCGCTCCCGGGGTTCGGGTTCTCGGACACGCCTCGTGCGGCAGGGCTGCACCCGGGGCGGATCGCGGAGCGGCTGCATTTGCTGATGCGTGAACTGGGGTACGAGCGGTATGGCGTGCAGGGCGGTGACTGGGGCGGGATCATCGGCACGGCGCTCGCGCGGCAGCATCCCGAGGCGGTGATTGGCCTCCATCTCAACTTCAGCGCGTGCGGCCCGCCGCCGGAGGGCGCCCAGCCCTCCGAAGCGGAGCAGGCCTACCGCGCCTTCCGCCAGCAGTTCGAGGTGGACGAGACCGGCTACTCCCGCATCCAGGGGACCCGCCCGCAGACCCTCGGCTATGCGCTCAACGACTCTCCGGTCGGACTGCTCGCGTGGATCATCGAGAAGTTCTGGGCGTGGACGGACCACGGCGACGACCTGTGGGACCGCCTCGATCGCGACCGGGTGCTAACGAACGTCACGCTGTACTGGCTCACTGGCCACATCCTCTCGGCGAGCCGGATCTACTACGAGATGTCACACGCAACGGAGCGCGTCCTGGGCCGCATTCCTGACAGCGTGCCAGTTGGATACGCGAAGTTCCCCGCTGAGCCTTGGGCCGCCCCTCGGGAGGTCATGGAGCGCATCGGCAACGTCGTGTACTACTCGGAGCCGGCGCACGGCGGCCACTTCGCGGCGTTCGAGGAGCCCGAGTTGTTCGCGGCGGACGTGTCGCGGTTCTTTGCGGGGCTGCGAGTCTGACGAGTTCTGGATTGGGCTCCAGATTGCCCGCCCTTCAGGGCGTCAGTATCCTGAGCCTCGGTCGCGCCCTCGTAGCTCAGGGGATAGAGCACCGGCCTCCGGAGCCGGGTGCGCAGGTTCGAATCCTGCCGGGGGCACCATGACCGCCACTTCGTCCGACTCCCCAGCCCCGATCTACCTCGAGGCCGTGCCCAACCCGTGGTGGCTTCAGGCGACGATCTGGCTGGGCCCGCCCGCGGTGCTGCTGGGCATCGTCTCCACCTGGCGCGAAGAGACCGGCATTTCACGTGTGATTGGCGTGGGCCTGCTCCTCCTGCTGGGTGCGGGTCTCGTAGCCCTCGGAGTTTGGCTCGCCGCCCTGCGCATCGAGGTGACCGCCGAGGCGCTCCGCTACCGCTGGGGGCCGCTGGGCGCGACGCGCAGGCGGGCCGACATCCTGGATGCCGAGGTGGAGGCGTACCGCTGGCAGACCTACGGCGGTTGGGGGCTGCGCTTCGCCTCTGGCAAGCGGCGCGCCTACTCCGTCCCCGGGGTACGCTTCGGCGTAGCGGTGCGTACGCAGGATGGGAAGCGGACGCACCTCGCCAGTCGGAATCCCGAGGCGCTGTGTGCGGCGATCCGGTCGAGGCTCGCGCCCGCCTCGGATGGTGCAGGTGGAGGACACGAGTGACGAACGATCGCCACGACCGCCGGCAGCAGGAAAAGCTGCTGCGTCGCCGCCAGCGCCGGGCTCAACGCCTGGCACCAGTTGCCGCTCGCGGCCCGGCCGAATCCATTGAGTTCCCCGGGATCATGGGCTGGATGCAGCGCAATACCAAGTGGCTGTTCCTCGGCGGCATCGTGATCCTGTTGATGAGCCTGGGCGCTGGCACGTTCTTCAGCGTCAACGACACCCGACGGCCGGATTCCACCCCTACTCCCACTCCGACGGCGTCCGCGACACCCGAGGGCAGCGCTACACCAACGGCCTCGGCCACGCCGCAGCGCAAATACTCGGCGGTCCCGCCGATGACGATCAACGTGGCTAAGAAGTATGAGGCGGTCATTGCCCTCGAAAAGGGTGGGGAGATCCGCCTCGAACTCTTCCCGAACGATGCATCGAAGACCGTGAACAACTTCGTCTTCCTCGCACGAGCGAGGTTCTACGACGGCCTCACGTTCCATCGAGTACTCCCGGGCTTCGTCGCACAGGGCGGTGACCCGTCTGGGACGGGTTCAGACGGCCCGGGGTACTACCTGGAGGTCGAGAAGAACTCGCTGCCGCTCGCCGTTGGAGTGATTTCGATGGCGAAGTCGGCGGCGGGCATCTCCGGGTCGCAGTTCTTCATCACGTACACCCCTCAGCCGGGCCTCGCACCGCAGGGGTTCATCGCGTTCGGCCGGGTGACGGCCGGGATGGACGTCCTCGAAAAGATCACGCCGCGCGACCCCTCGAAGGCTAACCAGCCGAAGGCCGACGTGATCAAGAGCGTTACCATCGTGGAAAGGGACTAGCCCTGTGGCCCAGCAGTACGACGCACCGCCTCCGATGACCATCGATACCTCGAAGACCTACTCCGCGGTGATGAAGACTGACCGAGGCGACATCACTATCGCGCTGCTCACGGACGTGGCACCGGCCACCGTGAACAACTTCGTCTTCCTCGCTCGCGAGGGTTTCTTCGACGGTTGCACCTTCCACCGCGTCATCCCCGGCTTCGTCGCGCAGGGCGGCGACCCGACCGGCACCGGCCGAGGTGGCCCGGGCTATCGGTTCAAGGACGAACTGTCGCTCACGCCATTCGTCCAAGGGATCGTCGGCATGGCGAACGCCGGCCCGAACACGAACGGCTCGCAGTTCTACATCATGCTCGGCGACGCTCAGCACCTCACCGGCCGTTACACCGCCTTTGGGCAGGTGACCGAGGGGCTGGACGCTGTCTTGGCCCTGCGCCCGCGCGACCCGGAGCGTGACCCGACCCCCGGCGACAAGATTCTCAGTGTGACGATCATCGAGGCCTAGCCCGACCCGGTCTCAGGGTTCCCCCGCGTACGAGCGCCGCAATCCTCGCCGATGATCGCGGCGGGAGGCTCGTGCCTTCAATCGCAGACAGCACTGTGATCGCTTTCCATCCGTGGATGGGAGGCGATGCCGCACGCATGCGTGATGGGGAGCGGGATTCGCGGGGCTGGTGGTGTGCCTCGACCCGCCGACTATCACCAGGACGGTGATGTGGGTTAGGAGGCGCTGGAGCGGGTCCGCTGGCGTGCTGCGGAGGCCTTGCGCTCGACGTAGGCCATGAGGCCAAAGGACGGCACGAAGGCGGCAAAGGCGACGAGAGACCAGGCGAACCAGCCGCCGATCAGCATGAGCAGGCCGATCGCGAGGGCGAACGACATCCCAAGGATCGAACCGATCCGGGCGACAAGCACATATGGAGGGATACCGTCTGGCATGTGGTTGCCCACAATGCTACCAGCGGGAGAATCCCCAAACAACGGACGTGATCCGCTCGTCGCGGAACGTGCTCTAGCGAGGAGTGCAGCCAGCGGCTCGGTCGGCGCTGTATCAGGCGTGCCAGGCCACCTCCTGATTATCATCTCCACAGTCCGGAGGAGGTGGCGGCCATGGCAACCGAGACTGCGACGCTGGCCGGGGGATGTTTTTGGTGCCTGGAAGCGGTGTATGAGTTGCTCCGAGGTGTGACCTCGGTGCAGTCCGGCTACATCGGTGGCCACGTCTCAGACCCATCGTACGAAGCCGTCTGCACGGGGCGCACCGGCCACGCCGAGGCAGTCCAGATCGCGTTCGATCCCGAGGCAATTTTGTTCCGCGATCTGCTGGACATCTTCTTCACGATCCACGATCCCACCACGCTGAATCAGCAGGGCGCAGACGTTGGCACACAGTACCGGTCCGCGATCTTCACGCACTCTGACGAGCAACGTGCCATAGCGGAGGCGGTGATCGCGGGCCTGACTAAGGAAGGCCTGTGGAGCGCGCCGATCGTGACCGAAGTCACGGCACTCACGGTGTTCTATCCGGCGGAGGAGTACCACGCGCAGTACTACCGCCTGAACCCGCAGCAGGGGTACTGCCGGGTCGTCATCGCGCCAAAGGTGGCGAAGGCTCGTGCGAAATTCTTCGACAAGTTGCGTGTGGAGTAGGGAGCCGGCTCGGCTAGCACGTCGATCGGCTGCCCTGAGGAAAGTGGTCGGGGCGCGCGGATTCGAACCGCGGGCCTCTGCGTCCCAAACGCAGCGCTCTGCCAGGCTGAGCTACGCCCCGACGTCCCGATCGTAGCGGCTCTCAGCGCTCCGGCTACCCCACACCTACTCGGGCGCGATCATCGAGGTCTCCAGCAGGGCGTTCACCCGGAAGCGCAGGCCGTCCGGGCCCTCGTAATAACGGTCAATCAGGTCGGCGGTCTCTCGGGTCAGGTCCTGACGCCGACCGGTCTGCGTCGCGAAGCGGAGCGCACGGGCGGCTGGTAGGCGTCCTCCGCGACGCCTGCTAGCCGCCCGTACCGTCGCTCCACCAGCCCGGTGATGGCGTCGACCAGCAGGGGGGGCAGTCGCCAGGCACACGCCATCTCCACGCTGAGGTCGTACGCGGTGAAGCCGAACGCGGAACGCTCAACCTCGTGCCAGGGGATCTCACCTCGCATCTGGATCGAGCGCACGATCGTGAGGCCCTGCGGGTCGTCTTCCTCCATGATCAGGCGGCCAACGTCGTGGAAGAGGCCGGCCGCGTAGGCGTACTCGCGGCCCTCGACACGTCGGGCGTACGCCAGCGAGGTCCCGATGTACGCCACCGCCACCGAGTATCGCCAGAAGTCGAGGTAGTCGAACGCGGTGGGCAGCGTCTTCACGGTGGTTATGAGCAGGGCACCGCAGTGCACACGGCGGAAGCTGAGCGCGCTGAGACCGTCCTCAAGGCTCCGGTGAGCTGTGCGATCACTCCACGGGCCGGGCCCGCGCGAAACCGTGCGCAACCGCTTATCGAGTTCGGCATCCTGCCGGATGACATCCGGCAGCGCCATTATTGCGCCCGGTACGGATTCGTTCAGGCTCAGCAACTCGTACATGACGGCGGGCATCGGGTGCCGGAGCACGGCCTGCGCGGCGATGTCCGAGGCCGAAAGCGGCTTAACAACTCGTCTCGGAGTGCGGGAACGTAAGCCAGATCGTGGCTCGCATTTACCCTCGACTGCGCGACTTCATCTTCGACCCCGATAGATACATAGGGAAACACCCCTACGTCAGTCAGACAATGTCGCGTTAGAAATCGTCAGAAACTGGGTCTTAGTCGCGACGGCGCGCGACACCTCGGATCTCGTCGAGGCTCTTCAGGTTTTCAGTGGCACACCACGCCTCGAGCTCATCCAGGATGCGCCAGGCGGCTGACGGGTCGAGGAAGGATGCCGTGCCGATCTGGACCGCTGTCGCGCCAGCCATGATGAACTCGACGACATCGGCGCCCGTCATCGCCCCACCCGAGGCCACCACGGGGAACTCGACGACCGAGGATGCGAGCCAGACTTGGCGCAGTGCGATCGGCTTGATCGCCGGCCCGGAGAGCCCGCCGAAGATGTTCGCCAGCACCGCGCGGCGTCGCTTCACGTCAATCGCGAGGGCTGGGACGGTATTCATTACGGTGATGCCGTGTGCACCGGCTTCCTCGACCGCACGGGCGATCGGGCGGATGTCGTTCACGTTGGGCGTCAGTTTCACGAGGAACGGCAGCGAGGTGTTCGCTGCCACTTCACGGACGACGGCCGCCGCCGCACGCGGGTCCTGGCCGAACTCCATCCCGCCCGCCTCGACGTTCGGGCAGGAGACGTTCACCTCGAGGCCCGCGACACCAGGGACGCCATCGAGGCGCGCGGCGAGGGTGCCGTACTCCTCCAGCGTCTCGCCCATGATGTTGACGATCGCGGGGACAGACCACTTCTCCCAGACCGGCGCGACCTGCGCGATCAGTGCGCTGACACCGATGTTCTGGAAGCCGATGGCGTTGATCATGCCGGCGGCCGTCTCGACCGTCCTCGGCACGCCGTTGCCACGTCGTGGCTTGAGCGTCGTCCCCTTGGAGACGAGGGCGCCGAGGCGTTCGACGTCGTAGTGCTTGGCGATCTCGACGCCATTGGAGAAGGTGCCGGACGAGGTCATGATCGGGTTGCGCAGGCGCAACTCGACTTTGTGGTACGGGGCGAGGTTGACGCTGAGGTCCACCGCAGTCCTTACGCGTAGTCCTTCGCTCGGCTGGGGTTATCCCATCATACGTGGGCCTCGCCGCTGTCACCCGTGGGGGCAAGAAGGGCGCCCGTCGGCGCCCTTCCGTGCCGCGACTGGAAACGTGGCTTACGCCTCGTCAGCCAGGGCGACTTCATTCTGCTTGGACGAGCGCCAGCCGCCTCGGTTGAGGTCGCTGCGGAGGGTGTTCGTCTGTTCCCACATCACGGAGTCATTCGAGTTCGCGAACGAACGGCGGACGCCGCAGCGCTTGCAGACGCCTTCGCTCTCGCGCCCGTTCGGGGTCTCGATGGTCCAGTGGTGGACACACTTTGGTGCGCCCGTCGGTACCCCGACCTGGGGGGCCGGGGCGATGGCGGGTTGGGGTTGCTTCGGGCTCGCTACGCGCGGCATTCGCTCTCTCACTTCCAACGAGTACGGCCCCCTGTGGGTTCAGCCTGCCGTCTCTGTCACTGCCGTCCGAGGCGGGACTCCCGCTCCGGAGTGCCGGGTTTTGAACCGGCTTCTGGCTTACGAATCATGCCTCGGTCGGCATCTAAAGATCAAACTGTTTTGTGCTAAATAAGTGTAAAAATGCATCAATCCCGACGTGAAGGGGCTTTTGGCACTCCACCAGGGTGGGATTTCCGCTTGGATGGGCGGTATCTAGGCCTCCGCCTATACTCGGAGGAGACCCGGTTCCAGCCCGGCGGGGTGACTCCACCCTCGGCTGACCGTGGTTAGTAATTTGAACGCTGGCGAGCCGGGCAAGGTTCCCTTCGCGCCTTTCGGCGCGTGGTTCCGTCCGCTCCCAAGCCCGTAAGGAATGGCCAACTTGGCTGATCAGAACGCCGTGCTTGCGGCGCTCCGGACCGTGAACGATCCGGAACTGCACCGCGACATTGTTTCCCTCAACATGGTCCGTGACCTCGCCATCGAGGGCCCCACCGTCCGCTTCTCCGTCGTCCTGACGACACCGGCCTGCCCCCTCCGCGAGACCATCGACAAGGACGTCCGCGCTGCCCTGGGCGGCATCGGCGTGAGCGACATCCAGATCGACTGGGGTGCCGAGGTGCGCACCACCAGCCGCCCGGACGGCCCGAAGAAGATCGAGGGCGTCCGCAACGTTATCGCCGTCGCCTCCAACAAGGGTGGCGTGGGCAAGTCCAGCGTCTCCGTGAACCTCGCGGTGGCCCTCGCGCGGCTGGGCGCGAGCGTCGGGCTGCTCGATGCGGACATCACCGGCCCCAACATCCCCACGATGCTCGGCATCGAGGGTGGCCTCCAGGCCTCCGGACAGAACGGCCTCCGCGCCGTGGAGACCTTCGGGATCAAGGCTGTCTCGATCGGCTTCGTCCTGCCGAAGGGCACACCGGTCGTCTGGCGCGGGCCGATGATCGGCACCGGCGTCCGGCAGTTGATGCACGACGTCGACTGGGGCGACCTCGACTACCTCATCATCGACCTGCCGCCGGGAACCTCGGACGCGTCGATGACGATGGCGCAGGACGCGCTGATCGCCGGCGCCGTCGTCGTATCGACACCCTCGAAAGTGTCGATCGAGGACGCCCAGAAGGCCGTCAGCATGTTCGACCGCCTCGGCATTCCCGTATTCGGCATCGTCGAGAACATGAGCAGCGATGTCTTCGGCCGCGGCGGCGCCCGCCAAGCGGCGGACGACCTCGGCCTCGAGTTTCTTGGCGAGTTGCCGCTGGACGCGCGCATCCGCGAGGGTGGCGATGGCGGGGTGCCCGTCGTCGTGGGCTACCCGGAGTCGGAGATCTCGCAGTCCTTCATCCACCTCGCAGAGCAGGTGGCAGCACGTTGTTCCGTCCTTCAGTTCGCCGGTGAGGCAGGTGTCCGATGACCCACGAAACGTTGATGCTGCTGGCCGCAGCCGATGAAGGCGCGCCAGGCCGGACTCGTTCGACGCTCGCCAGCTCGATGATCGCGGGACGCCGTCGTCCCGACACGACCGCGAAGCCCGCTGCCAAGCCCGCCGCGGCAGCCGAGAAGCCCGTCGTGAAGCGTCGTGCCGCCACGAAGCCCGCTGCCGAGGGCGAGGAGCACCCGACGCGCACCCGCCGCCCTCGCGCTGCCGCCGCCGAGTCCGAAGCGCCAACCGAGGCCACGCCCACCGCTGAGGCGCCTGCGGAGGCTGCGCCCGCTCGCCGTCGTCGTACGACGCGGACGGCAGAAGCAGAGGCCGCACCGACGCCTGACGAAGCCCCCGCCGCCGACGCACCCCGCGTCGTCTCCCGTCGCCGCCGCACGACCAGCGACGCGCCCGCCGAGGCCACGCCCGCGCCGGTTGCGGAGCCCTCGACGCCGGCGCCTGTGGCGATCCCCTCGACCGGTATCCCGGACGGCACCGCGACCGAAATCGGTCGACTGCGCGCGCTCGTCGAGGCGCAGCGGGTCACCCTCGCAGAGCTGAAGGCAGGCATGCTGACGCTGGCGCAGCAGGTGGACCAGAGTGGCCACCGCCCGCGCCTCGCCGTCTTCGTGGACGTGCCGAATCTCATGTACGGCGTGGAGAACGGCCGCACGGTCCACATGGGCCGTCTGCTGGACATGCTGCGCGAAGGTCGCGAACTGGTGCGCGCCACGGCGTACTGTCCGATCTCGGACGACCCTCGGGAGCCGGTGCAGCAGCAGAAATTCGTCGCGCCGTTCGTGCCCTTCGACTACCGGATCGTCACGAAGCCGCTGAAGCGGTTCGCGGACGGTTCGATCAAGGGCAACTTCGACGTCGAGATGGCGATCGACATGGTGCATATCTCAGAGCGCGTGGACATCATCGCGATCGTCTCGGGTGACGCGGACTTCGCACGCGCGGTCGAGTCAGTGCAGGGCGAGGGCGTCCACGTCGAAGTAGTCGCGTTCCTCGGTTCTACGTCGCTGGAGATGCGAGCACTGGCGGACCGCTACCTGCAGCTGGACCGCCACGCGGAGTGGCTCGTCTCCTAGAGCCGAGGCGTCCCGCTACTTCTGATCGTCGTCACCGCGCATGAGCCACTCGCGTTCGCGGCGGGTGCGCTTCGCGCCGCCGCTGGCAAGGGCGGTGCCGCTGGTGACGGCCGCGACGAACGCGCCACCCAGCAGCCCGAGGCCGAGGCCGAACACCCAGCCGAGCACGGCAGGCTCCGTCTGCCACACAAACCCGTCCACGATGATGCCGAGGACGGCGCCCAGGCCAACGATCAGGTGATGCGGTTTCACGTCGACGCTCGGCTACGCGTACAGGTCGCGGAGTTCGAACATCGGCCCGTCGTGACAGACGAGGCGGACGCCCCCGCGCTTCGGGAAGACGGCGCACGAGTAGCAGATGCCGAGGCCGCAGGCCATGCGCGCCTCCATCAGACCCTGCACGGGCTTGCGGATGCCAGCGTCTGCGGCTACACGGTGAAGCGCCTCGAACATCGCGTCCGGGCCGCAGGCGAAGGCCTGATCGCACCACGGCAACAGGCGCTGGAACGGCACGGTCACGCGTCCCGTCTCGCCGAGTGATCCGTCCTCGGTCGCGACGACGAGTTCGACCTCGGGTGGCAGCAGGTGAGCGGGGAAGATCTGCGGTGTCCCGCGCCCGCCGAGGACCATTGTGACCTCGCGGCCCTCCCGGACAAGGTCGTCGGCGAGCCAGATCAGCGGCGCGGAGCCGATGCCACCACCCACCAGCAGCATCTTCTGCACGCGCTCGCGAGGCTCGAAGCCGCGCCCCAGCGGGCCGACCAGGCGCACGGCGTCGCCCTCGCGGCGTCGGGCGAGCCAGTCCGTGCCCTGCCCGACGAGGTCGAACAGCAGCGCGAATTCGCGACGGCCATCGGTACCCACACGTCTGCGATGGATGGAGAGCGCACGGCCGAGCAGGGGATCCCAGCCCTCGCCGCAGTACGCCATGACGAACTGGCCTGGCACAGCCGAGGCGTACGCCTCGGGTTCCGCGAACCAGAGGATGTGCGTGTTGCCGTAGAGCCGCTGCGACTCCGTGACTTCGACGGTGGTGGACTTCACGCGACACCTCCGAGAAGCAGCGTACCGACCTCGGCCAGGGTGTCGAAGACGTGCGTCGCGCCCTCAGCACGGAGGTGCGCGGCCGTCCGGGCCCCGGTGATGCCGATGACGTAGGCCAGGCCGGCGTCGCGTCCGCAGTTCATGTCGAACTCGGTGTCGCCGACGAGCGCAGCTTCAGCGGGTGGGACATCGAGGGCGCGGAGGGCGAACAGCGCCGCCTCCGGCGAGGGCTTCGGGTGGGAGGCGGTATCACACCCGACGATCGAGCCGAAGCGGCCATCCCAGCCCTGCACAGTCACCATCAGCCGCCCACCGAACTCGTTCTTGTTCGTGACGACGCCGAGGGCGACACCGGCGGCGCTCAGCGCATCGACGAGGGCATGCGCGCCGGGGTTCGGCGGCGTCCGCTGGATGTACTCGGTGTAGTAGAGGTCCTGGTAGGACGTGTACATCGCCTGCGACTCCTCGGTGCCCACGCCCGTGAGTTCGCGCGCGACGACCTCCATCGGTGGCCCGATGCGTGGCAGGACGGCCTCGATGGTCACGGGGTGCCCGTGGCGTGTGAACGCCTCCACGGTGGCCTCCGCGATCGTGGGGAGCGAGTCCACGAGCGTGCCATCGAGGTCGAAGAGGGCGGCTCGGACGGCGGGCGTACCCACTAGCGGTTCGCCGGCGCGATCGTGGACGGATCGCGGTACTCACTGAGCGGGCGGACGGCGTAGGAGCCGGGCGTCGCGAGTGACGCGACCGCGGCGCGCGCCGTGTCGATCGAGGTGAAGCAGGGGATGCGTGCCTCGGTGGCCGTGCGGCGGATGTGGAACCCGTCACGCCGCACGTCCGCCCGTCCACCCTCGAGCGTGTTGATCACGGCCTTGACGAGGCCGTCGCGGATGACGTCGACGACGTTCGGGTGCCCCTCGTTCAGCCGCTTCGGGATGGTCTCTGCGGGAATACCGAGGGAGCGGATCAGGCGCGCGGTGCCCGGGGTGGCGTATAGGCGGCAGCCGGCCTCGTGCAGCGTGCGGATGATCGGGAGCGCCTCGTCCTTCGTCTGATCGGAGATCGACAGCAGGAACGGCGTGCCCGGGCGCACTTCGAGGCCGGAGGCGATCATCGCCTTGCGGACAGCAGGCTCGAAGGTGTGGTCGACGCCCATGACCTCGCCGGTGGACTTCATCTCCGGGCCGAGGAACGTGTCCACATCGACCAGTTTCGACATCGAGAAGACAGGCGCCTTCACAGCGACCAGCGGCTGCTCCGGCCACAGGCCGCCGGGGAAGCCCTGATCCGCCAGCGAGCGCCCGAGCATGATGTTGACCGCGATCTGCACCATCGGCACGCCAGTCACCTTCGAGAGGAAGGGGACGGTGCGCGATGAGCGCGGGTTGACCTCGATCACGAAGACCCCGGGGCCGTCCGGCTGGGCGGCCGGCGCGATGACAAACTGCACGTTCATCAGCCCGCGCACATCCATCGCAAGGGCCATGCGCGTGGTGTAGTCCACGATCGCGTCGCGCTGTTCCGGTGTGAGGTATTGCGGCGGGTATACGGCCATCGAGTCGCCCGAGTGCACACCGGCGCGCTCGATATGCTCCATGATGCCGGGGATCAGCACCTCGACACCGTCGCAGATCGCGTCGACCTCGACCTCCGCGCCAAGGAGATACTTGTCGATCAGGACGGCGCCGGTGTTCTCTGCCAGTGCGAAGGCGAAGAATCGTCCGAGTTCCTCGGCGTCCTGGACCACCTCCATCGCGCGCCCACCGAGGACGTAGGACGGCCGCACGAGGACGGGGTAGCCGATGGCGGTCGCGGTCGACAGGGCGTCTTCGATCTTCGAGACGGCAGAGCCCGGGGGCTGTGGAATGTCGAGGCTGGTGAGGATCTCGCCGAAGCGGCCACGGTCCTCGGCGATGTCGATGGCCTCGGCGGACGACCCGGCGATCGGGAGGGCAGCGCTCGCGAGGTGCGGGGCCATATTCACCGCCGTCTGGCCGCCGAACTGCACGATGGTTGGGGGCGCCTCACCGTCGCCAGCCTCGTTTGCCAGGAGGTCGCGGATCGATTCCTCGTCGAGCGGCTCGAAGTACAGCCGGTCGGAGGTGTCGAAGTCAGTGGAGACGGTCTCCGGGTTGGAGTTGGCGAGGATCGCCTGCACTCCGGCCTCCTGCAGCGCACGCGCGGCGCGCACGGAGCAGTAGTCGAACTCGATGCCCTGCCCGATGCGGATTGGCCCAGAGCCAATGACCAGCATCCGCTCCCGGCCGGACGGGGGCGCCTCGTTCTCCCCTTCGTAGGTCGAGTAGAAGTACGGGGTGACGGCGTCGAACTCCGCGGCGCAGGTGTCCACCATCTTGTAGACGGGACGGATGCCCCACTCCTCGCGCTGTGACCGCACGCGCTCGGGCAGCCAGTCGGCGAGGGTCGCGATCTCGCGGTCGCCAAAGCCGAGGCGTTTGGCCTGGTAGAGCAGCGCCGGCGTCAGTTCGTCGTGGAGCAGGACGCGCTCCATCTCAACGATGCGCGCGAGGCGTTCGACGAACCACGGGTCGATGCCGCTGCGCCGGGAGATCTCCGCGAGGGCCATGCCCCCTCGGATGGCGGCGAGCACGGCCCAGATACGCTCGTCGGTCGCGTCGAGGGGTGGCTCGGCGGTCCACTCCGGCTTCTGCCAGAGCAGCGAACGCCCGCCGACCTCGAGCGAGCGGATCGCCTTCTGCAGCGCGCCCTCAAAGGTGCGGTCGATCGCCATCACCTCTCCGGTGGCCTTCATCTGTGTGCCGAGGCGGCGGTCGCCGGTACCGAACTTGTCGAACGGCCAGCGCGGGATCTTCACGACGACGTAGTCGAGGGCGGGCTCGAAGGCCGCGGTGGTCTTCTCGGTGACGCTGTTCTGGATCTCGTGCAGCATCCGTCCGATGGCGATTTTCGCGGCGACGCGCGCGATCGGATAGCCGGTCGCCTTCGAGGCCAGCGCGGAGGAGCGGGAGACGCGCGGGTTGACCTCGATCACATGGTACGGCAGGCGGGCGGCGGTGTCCGAGCCCGCCCACGGCACGACGTCCGGGCGCGGCGCGAGGGCGAACTGGACGTTGCAGCCGCCCTCGATGCCGAGCGCACGGATGATCTTCAGCGCGCTGTTGCGAAGCATGTGGTATTCGCGGTCGGAGAGCGTCTGTGACGGCGCGACGACGATGGAGTCGCCGGTGTGGACGCCCATCGGGTCGAGGTTCTCCATGTTGCAGATCACGATGCAGGTGTCGTTGCTGTCCCGCATCACCTCGTACTCGAGTTCCTTCCACCCGAGGAGCGACTGCTCGACCAGCACCTGACTGATCGGGCTGGCCGCGAGGCCGCTCTTGATGAAGCGCTCGTAGTCCTCGTGCGTGTGGGCGATCCCGCCGCCGGTGCCGCCGAGGGTGTAGGCGGGCCGGATCACCGCAGGCAGCCCGACGACATCGAGGGCGGCGAGCGCCTGATCCCAGTTTTCGACGATCTCGGAGACGGGGGTTGGCTCGCCGATCTCCGTGAGGAGGTCACGGAACAGTTGACGGTCCTCGGCGAGGCGGATCGTGCGGATGTTGGAGCCGAGCAGCCGGACGTTGTACTTCTCGAGGATGCCGGCCTCGTCGAGGTCCATCGCGAGGTTGAGGCCGGTCTGGCCGCCGAGCGTGGGGAGCATCGCGTCTGGGCGCTCGCGGGCAATGATGCGTTCGAGTACCTCGACAGTGAGGGGCTCGATGTAGACGGCGTCCGCGACTTCTTCATCGGTCATGATCGTGGCGGGGTTGGAGTTTACGAGGATGGAGCGGATGCCCTCCTCGCGCATGGCTTTGCACGCCTGGGTCCCGGCGTAGTCGAACTCGGCCGCCTGGCCGATGACGATGGGGCCGCTCCCGATGATCAGGACAGAGCGCGGCTTCGGCGGGCGTACGAAATTCCCCGACCTGGCGGTGCCGGGGGCGGTGTCGGGGGCGCTGGTCAGTTGTGGTACCCCTTGCGGTGATCAGCGCCGAGCATCTGCATCTCCGCGACGACATCGATCTCTTCGTAGTGACTGTGTGGCTGGATGGGCATGCGCGCCATCTTCATGTGCGTGAGTGCGATGTCGCCCACGACGACGTTGCGGAAGGGCTCAAGGGCTTCGACCACGCGTTCGCGGCTGCCCTTGCCGGTGAAGAACGCGATGTCCACCTGAGGGATGAAGTGGTCACCGTCCGGCGTAATCTGCGGGTCGTCCTTCATCACCTCATGCACCTTGGGGACGCCGAGGCGGGCCTGGCGGCGGGCCTCCCGGTACATCGCGCCGTCGTCCACGCCGAGGTAGATCCGCTCGCCCTCGGCGACGGAGAGGCCGCCGAGGTGAAGGGTGGTCGGTGGGATGCGGCGGAGGCGGGGGCTGGAGGAGGCGTAGAACGACTCGACCTGACTCCACATAATGTCCGCCGCTCGCAGGAAGCCGATGCGGCACCAGTTGATGTGCAACCACGACACCGGCGCGACCTCGACCTCCTCCATGGAGGCGAGTTTGTCGAACAGTGGCTGGAGCGCCTCGAAGGTCGCGGGAGCCTCGATGCCGAGCGGCTGGATGTACTCGACGGGCACCTTCCAGTTGAACGAGCGCTCCTCCCAGAGGCCCCAGTAGTCGGGCAGCGCTCCGCGACGCCCGAAGAAGTCGGACCAGTCGCGCTCACGCGCCTCGGTGTACTCAGCGGCGACATCGATTTGCGTGGTCATGCTCGATCCGTCTCCTGGTAGATGGGGAGTTCGAAGGTGGTGCCGGGGTTGGTCAGCGGCACGAGCGCGCCGATCGAGGACAGGTAGGACAGGGCGGCCTCGTTGTTTTCGGGGAGACGCGCGCGGATGCGCTTGTAGCCCTTGGACCGCGCGAACGCGAGGCACTCTTCCGCCAACCTCGAGGCGTGCCCCTGGCGGCGATTCACCGCGCGGATCCACGCACCGAAGGAGGCCTGGTCCGGCTCCTCCGAGTTGAAGTCGATCGCAGCGAAGCCGAGGACGCGACCACCTCGGTCGGTGTCTTCGATGACGAAGTAGGCGCCGGCGTCGCCCTGGCGCTCCATCTGCTGGAGGACGCGCGGCTCATCCCATGTCCCGCGGAAGCCCACGGGCTCACTCTCGCGTTGGAGTTCGGTGATGATCTCGGCGATCGATCCGGCATCGGCCTTCGTGGCCTGCCGTGCGTTGAGTGCCATGTATCCCCTCCCGCTATCCGTCGTCCGCGACCGGCGTGCTCTAACGAGCGTGCCGGACGGCCTCACCCGATCGTACGGATGACATGAACCTGTCGAACAGGAACTCGGTGTCGTTCGGGCCTGGAGAGGCCTCGGAGTGATACTGGATGGTGAACACGGGCTCGCGGCGGTGCTGGAGGCCCTCGACCGTCCCGTCATTCAGGTGGACCTGGCTCGCGATGACGTCCGAGGCGAGGTGGTCGCCGTCGACGGCAAAGCCGTGGTTCTGGGCGGTGATGTAGACCCGGCCGGTGAGTTCGTCCCGGACCGGGTGGTTGGCACCTCGGTGGCCGAACTTGAGTTTGTAGCAGTCCGCGCCGAATACCCGCCCGATGACCTGGTGCCCGAGGCAGATCCCCATCACCGGCGTCCGGCCGATGAGGCCTCCCGCCATCTCCACCACGTGGTCGAGGAGCATCGGGTCACCGGGGCCGGGGGAGATCAGCACGCCGTCCGGGCGCAGCGCGAGGATGTCCGCAGCCGTCGAGGTATGCGGGACAGCGGTAACGGCGGCGCCCCGCTGCCGCAGCAGGCGCATGATGTTCCGCTTCACACCGAGGTCGACGACGACGATGCGCGGCGGCGGGCTCCCGTCCTCGGGCAAGTCGAGGATCACGCGCGGGTCGCGGAACTCGTACGGCGCGTTCGTGGAGACGGTCGCCACGTAGTCGACGGCGGCGTAGTCCGGCTCACCGTGGAGGCGCGCGAGGGCCTCGTCCGTGGTCTCGTCGCGGGTGATCGTGCCCATCACGACGCCACGTGAGCGCAGGTGTCGCGTGAGGGCACGCGTGTCCACCTCGGCGATGGCGGGGATGCCTCGGTCAGCGAGGTACTGGTGGAGCGTGCTGCGAGACCGCCAGTGCGAGGGCAGGTCGGTCATCTCGCGCACGACGAAGCCGCGCACCTGGACCTCGCGACTCTCGTCGGAGACATCGTCGATGCCGTAGTTGCCCTGGAGGGGGAACGTCGCCGTGAGGATCTGGCCCCGGTACGACGGGTCCGTGAGGGCTTGCTGGTAGCCGGACATCGAGGTGTTGAAGACGACCTCGCCGTTCGCGTGGCCGGCGGCGCCCACGCCCACGCCCTCGAAGGCCCGCCCGTCCGCGAGGACGAGGAGCGCACGCGGGCGTTCCGTAGTGCGGAGCAGGCTCACAGCGTGACCACCCGTCCCGTTTCGTGTACCAGCCGCCCGGCGAAGACCGTGGCGATCACGAGGCCGCGCAGCGTCCGGCCGGCGATCGGCGTGTTCTTGCCCTTCGAGGCGAACACCGCCGGGTCGACGACCCAGTCCGCGTTCGGGTCGAGGATCGCGACGTCCCCTGGCGCACCTGGCGCCAGTGTCCCGAGGCCATCGAAGCCTGCGCGAATGTCGAGGCCCCACGCGCGGACTGGCCCGATGGTCATGCGCTCGATCAGTGTGGGCAAGTCGATGTCGCCCTCGTGGACGAGTTTCATGCAGAGTCCGAAGGCGGTTTCCAGCATGGTCAGGCCTGGGGCCGCGAGGTCGAACTCGATCTCCTTGTCGCCCTGCCCGTGTGGAGCGTGGTCGGTTGCGACGGCGTCGATGATCCCGGTGCGGAGGGCGATGCGCAGCGCGGCGAGGTCAGCCTCCTCGCGCAGGGGCGGGTTCACCTTCGCGTTGGTGAGGTAGCGGATGCTGCGGTAGTCGTTGCCGAAGCCGACTTCCTCGTGGGTGAGGGTGAGGTGGTGCGGGGTGACCTCAGCGGTCACGTGTGCGCCTCGTGCCTTCGCCGCAGCGATCAGGGCGACCGAGCCGGCTGTCGACACGTGGCAGATGTGCAGGTGGCCCCCGCTCAGTTCGGCGAGGGCAATGTCGCGCGCGACGAACGTCTCCTCAGCACTTGCCGGGCGACCGCGGAGACCGAGGCGGGTGGCGACCCAGCCCTCGTGCATCTGGCCGTCGCGTACGAGGTGCGGGTCTTCGCAGTGCTGCGCGACGGGAAGCCCCCAGCGCGTGGCGTACTCGAGGGCGTGACGCATCAGGCTGGGGTCCGCGACCGCGTCCCCGTCGTCCGAGAGCGCCACGACGCCAGCGCCAGCAAGTTCACCAGCAGGCGCGAGTTCCGTGCCCTCGCGGTTGCGGGTGATGCAGCCAATCGGGAGCACGCGGATCAGCCCGGAGCGCTCCGCCTCGCGCAGGACGGACTCGATAGCGGGGCGACTGTCCATCGCCGGACGCGTGTTCGGCATCGCGCAGACGGTTGTGTAGCCACCGCGCGCCGCCGCCATGGTGCCCGTGCGGATTGTCTCCTTGCCCTCGAAGCCCGGTTCGCGCAGGTGCGTGTGCAGATCGATGAACCCCGGGGTGACCACGAGGCCAGTGGCGTCGATCCGCTCGGCCTCGACGACCATGTCGCCCTCGTTCGGGCCGACGCGCGAGATGCGGCCATCGACGATGACCACGTCCGCGATGCCGTCACGCCCGAGGGCCGGGTCGATCACCCGTCCGTTGTGGATGGCGAGAGTGGCCATTAGCGGTTCTCCTCGCCGGGCAACTCAGTGCGGCCGGAGAGCAGATAGAGCAGCGCCATCCGCACGGCGACGCCGTTCGTCACCTGCTCCTCGATGATCGAGGAACTCCCGGAGGCGACCGTGGCCGCGATCTCCACGCCCTCGTTCTTCGGGCCGGGGTGCATCAGCAGGTGACCTGGCTTCGCGCGCTTCAGCCGCTCCGCCGTCACCTGGTAGAACTGCGAGTACTCGTGCAGCGAGGGGAGCAGGCCGCCCTGCTGGCGTTCGCTCTGGAGCCGGAGCGCCATCACTACATCGGCACCCTCGATGGCGCGGTCGATCTCGGTCTCGATGATCACCGGGGGCAGCGCGGACTCGGCGTGCGCGGGACGGTCGCCGGGGCGCAGGCCGCGCGGCAACAGCGTCGGCGGCCCGCACACGACGACCTCGGCACCGAGTGCCGTGAGGCCCCACATGTCCGAGCGTGCGACGCGGGAGTGCGCGATGTCGCCCACCATCACCACCCGCTTACCTCGGAGGTCGCCCACACGCTTCCGGATCGTGTAAAGGTCGAGCAGCGCCTGCGTGGGGTGCGCGTGCGAGCCGTCACCGGCGTTGATGATTGCGGCATCCGTGTGGTCGGCAGCGAGGTAGGCCGCGCCCGCCATCGAGTGCCGCATGACGATGGCATCTGCCCGCATCGCCCGCATCGTGCGGACGGTGTCGATGAGCGACTCGCCCTTCACCACGCTGGAGGTCGCCGTGGTGATGGTGATGACGTCCGCGCCGAGCACCTTGCCCGCGAGTTCGAACGAGGCCCGCGTACGCGTCGAGGGCTCGTAGAACAGGTTGACCACGGTGTACCCGTGCAGCGCCGGCACGCGCGCGATCCGGCGGTCGAGGACCTCGCGCATGCGGTCAGCAAGCGTCAGCACCGTCTCGATCTCGTCGACGTCGAAGTCGTCGAGGTCCAGCACATCGGTGTGCCGCCAGGCGGTGGGTTGAGTGCTGCGGGGGCGGGTCGGTGTTTCAGCGGTCATGCGGGTACTCTCCCGGAGACGACGATCACGCCGTCACTCCCGTCGAGTTCTTCCAACATCACGCGCACATCGTCGTGGGCGGACGTGGGGATGTTCTTACCGACGAGGTCGGCGCGGATCGGCAGTTCGCGATGCCCTCGATCAACGAGGACCGCGAGCCGGACGGAACGCGGCCGTCCGAAGTCGTTCATGCAGTTGAGTGCAGCCCGGACAGTGCGCCCCGTCATCAGGACGTCGTCCACCAGCACCACCGTCTTGCCCTCGATATCGGGGAGGTCGCTCGGCTGCGGGGTCTGCTGCAGGCCGCGGTGGGCGAGGTCGTCGCGGTAGAGGGTGACGTCGAGCGCGCCGACCGGCGGTCGCGTGCCCTCGATCGCCTCGATCTGATCGGCGATGCGTTGGGCGAGGACCGCGCCACCGCGCTGGATGCCGACGAGGGCGAGGCCGCTTGCGCCTTGGTTCGACTCCACGATCTCGTGGGCGATGCGCCGCACGGCGCGGCGGATGCCGTCCGCGTCCAGGACGTTGCCAGTCGAGGGGTTCATGGGCGCACCTCGATCGGCGGGGTTGAGTGGAAGGGGGCCGGGTACAACAACGCCTCCTCGGGAAGCGAGGAGGCGACAGCGCCGACGAGCGCTTTCGTGTACGAGTACGTGCCGGCGCCCGAAGGCGTCTGCATCTGCATCTGCGTTCCTTCCCGGCCTCACAGGACCGGACTTAAAGCAAACGCTGGGGCGTTTCTCGGCAGGATACGCGCCGGTCACAACTCGCTCAAGAGGCGGCTGTCAGGAGGTCGTGACGAACTCGATCGCGTCCCGAAGCAACGGGAGGTCCGAGGTGTATCCCGCAGGGCTGGGGCGGGTGACGACGACCCACTCGGCCATCGTGTTCTTGCCCACCAGGTGCGGCGCGAAGCCCTTGCGGCGAAGGAGCGTCTGAACCTGGGCACTGGGGAGTTTGATGACCAGATCGTCGCCTTTGGCGTAGGCGAACATCTTGTCGCCGACCATCAACGACTGGCCCTTGATCCGCACCCCGGGCTGGTCCTGCAGGGCCTGGAACAGCATCTCGATCAGCCCGCCGGCCATCGGCTACGGCTGCCCCGGCTGGCCGCGCTGCTCGCGGAGGAACCGTTCGAGGTCCTCCACCATCGAGGCGGCGTCCGGGAGTTCCTCCGAGGTCTGCGGTTCGTCGAGGGCTTCCTCGTCGTCGTCCTCTTCCTCATCAGCGATGGAGGCGACGCGGCGGGCGTAGTCCGCGACTTCCGAATTCTCCTCGATATCGCCCGCCACCTGGGCCTCGAAGCGGGCGGCGAAGACCTCCAGGTCGTGGAGGTTCAGCCCGAGCCCGAATCCGCGGTTGAGCCGCTCGAGGAGGGCGAGGGAGCCCTTCGGATTCGGGGTGCGCTGCACGTAGAACGGCATGTTCGCCCACAGGCTCGCCGTGGCGATTCCCTTGTCACGCAGCGCCTGCGTGAGCACGCCCACGATCCCGGTCGGCCCCTGATAGGTCGACCTTGTACGAGTGGTGATGCCGAGGGGGCGCGCGAGCCAGTCTGCGGAGGCAGAGCCGGTGATCCGCACCGGGCGGGCGTGACTGACCTCGGCCAGCAGGGCGCCGAGGATGATCGCGCCTTCCACGTTGAACTTCTCGCAGACGGCCATGACGCATTCCACGTAGGAGCGCCAGCCGGCGTGTGGCTCGATACCAGAGAGCAGGATCACGTCCCGGTCGAGCGCCTCGGCGTGCTTGGACGAGAAGAGGTTGGGGGGCCACTCCACGATGCGCTCGCCCCGTTCAAGGCGGACCTGGGGGCGAATCTGCGTGAAGTCGTAGAACTCCTCGGGGTCGATGTCGCCGAGGACGTCGCAACGCCAGCGGCGGTGGACGAAGCGGACGGCGCTGCTGGCAGCCTCCCCGGCATCGTTCCAGCCCTGGAATCCGGCGATGAGGAGCGGACGCCGGAGCGTCGGTTCCGCCGTGAGTCGGAGGGAATCGGGCAGGGGGGCGTCAGGCATACGGTCAGGATAGCGCGCCGGCCATACATCGCCTTCCACCCGCGCGCACAGAAAAACGCAACACCCGCATCGGATGATCGTCCTCGGCAAGCTCGACAAGGCGAACCGGGGCCGGGACTGATGACCGGGATAAGGGCTACTTCGACCGGGAGGGGTGTCAGATGACGGTTCGATTTACGAGGCGCATCGTTCTCGCTGGTATGGCGACGACCGCGCTGATCACGATGGTGGCGTGTTCCAGCGCCCCGGAGGCGGCGTCCACGCCTGCGTCTGCCACGTCTCAGGCAACCGCGGCCGCGACGTCCGTTGCCGAGGCGACATCGACCGCCTCGCAGACGCCCGCTTCGGCGACACCGGCCTCTACGGCGAGCGTGAAGAAGGTCAACGCCAACACCGCGAGTCGCGCGGAGATCCAGGCCACCCTTGCCGCCGCAGGTGTCCCGAATGCTGCGCAGTGGGCACGCGCGGTGGAGGAGTATCGGCCGTATCCGGCAGATGACCCTTCGTGGGCCAAACTGCGGAAGGAATTGGCGAAGTACAACCCGGCGGCTGGCGTCGTCGATCAGATCGTCGCCGTGCTGACCCCGTGACGCGGCTGCCGGCCATTCGTGAGGGCGATCCCGCACGCGGGCTGCGTTCGGGGTTGCTGGTGATCGCCCTCCTGGGCGCTGCGGGGACGGCGATCGAACTGGCGCTGGACCGCCATTGGGGTGGGTTCTATCAGTGGCTGCCGTGGCCGGCGGTGGGGGCGACGCTGATCGCGATCGCGCTGCTGTTAGCGCGCCCGCGACCGATGGTCGTGGTGACCGTCCGTGCGCTCTGCCTCGCGGTGGTGGCCCTCGGCGTGATCGGCGTACTCCGTCACGTGATCTCGAACTACGAGACGGCCCCGCTGGACGCGGTCTACGGATTGAAGTGGGAGTCGATGTCCGCGGCGGCCCGCTGGTGGGCGGCGGCGTCAGGCAGCGTTGGGCCGTCGCCCCCGCTCGCCCCGGCGGCGCTCGCGATCGACGCCGCATGCGTGGCACTGGCGACCTGGCGGCATCCTGCGGCCACCGGCTAAAGCCGGACTGCGGCCAAATCGATGTTCGGTGTCGCTTCGAGGGCACGTTCGACCGCCCGGTCGACCATCGCCATCCCACGCTCGTTCGAGAGATCGAGGGTGCCGATGAGCAGCACGCCCCGATGGATCACCCAGAGGCTCCCCAGCACGTAGTCCTCGCGGCATTGGGCCAGCGAGTAGTCCTGCACCCCGGCCGCGACCAGCGCCTCGTGGTAGACCTCGACGAGGTGTGCCTCGGCGACGTTCGCGTCCGCGGGGGCCATATTCGGGCGGATGAAGTACGCGACATCGATCATGGGGCAGCCGACGGTCAGCGCCTGGAAGTCGAACATCGTGACGGTGCCCGCCTCACCCGCGGCGCTGTCGAAGAAGATGTTGTCCGCGCGGAAGTCGCCGTGGTTGAGCGTCCGAGGCGAGGCGAGGCGGTGCAACAGCGCGAGCCCGTTCGCGTCCACCCATTCGAGCATTGCGCGCGACTCGGACGACATGCGAGCGCCAAAACGGGCTTCGAGGATCGGGCGCGCGCGGCGGAACATCATGTGGGCGATCTCCGCGCCCGTGTCCGCCTCGGCCAGCCAGGGCTGATTGAGCGCTGGGCTCTCCCAGTACGCCGCGTGGAAGCGGGCGAGCGTGCGCAGCGCTGCCTCTGCCTCCGGGACGCTGACCCCGCGTACCTGGTCGCCGATGCGCAACCCACCGAGGTCCTCGATCAGCAGCGCGAAGCGGCGCTTGCTCTTGCCCGCCTGCTTCATCACGCGGTCCAGAATGCGGGCCGTGAAACGCGGTGGCAGGCGCTGGATCACCGCCTCAGCTGCCCGGTCGACCGCCGAGGCCTCATCCAGCCCGCCGAAGTAGCAGCGCGGCATCGGCACATCAGACAGGCTGGCGAGTTCGCGGTAGAAGCGGATCTCGCGCTCGTAGGCGGTGAACATCACGCCGAGCGCCCGGTTTTCCGGCACAGGTGAAGGAAACTTGGCGACGAGGGTCACCGGGGCGCCCTCGGCAGGCCCTTCGTAACGGGGGGTGATCCGAGCGAGTTCGCCGAGGAAGCCTTCGCCGACGCCCAGGGGCTCCGATTCGAATGAGGCGACACGACCGCCCGGAGGTAGCGAGCCACCTTCACGCAACGCAGCGGTCAGCCACTCCGGCGTCAGGGCGGCGAGCGAGGCGTGAAGGGCGACGTCCGAGGCGGTCATGGGGCCTCCAGCGGTGGCAAGAGGCGAGTATGTCTGGGCGAAGGTGGCGCAGGCAACTCGGAAACGGCCCGTTGCCGGGTGACGCCACGTGATGTCATAATGACACCATTCGGAAGGCGGCGCCCGTGCGCATCGATATCGCCCCCATCCTTGCGGCTTTCGACGACGCCCTCGCCCTCATCGAGGACGGGGAGCAGCGGGCGCGCCTCGAGCGAGTGCTGCGGGCCGCCGCGCCCGCTGTGGAGGCTGCGGCGGTTGGCCTCGTGCGCTCCGCAGCCGCCGAGGTGAACGACGCCTCAGGCGGCGCCGTGCGCGCCGAGGTGGTGCATACCGCCGAAGGCCCGGAACTGCGCGTGGAAGCGCTGTCGCCCATGGAACCTTCGAGTAGCGCGCCCGACCTCGAGTTCGACGCGAGCGAGATCAAACGGCTGACACTGCGCTTGCCCGCGGAACTCAAGGAGATCGCGGCCATCGCGGCGGAACAGGCCGGCGTGTCGCTGAACGCGTGGCTGACCCGGGTGGTCTCCCAAGAAGCGGGACGTCGAGGGCGTTCCAGCCGTTACGGTCGCGATCGCGGAGACCACGACCGAGGCGACCACGGTGGCAGCCAGACCCTGAAGGGCTGGATCGGCTAGCCGATGCAATACAGCCGATCGAAGAACACGCGGCGACGCCTCGACGGCTGATCGTCGAAGACCGTGCCGGCGAACTCGTGATCGTGGGGGAAGATCGTCAGGACATCCTGATCACCGCTCAGGTCACCGTGTACGCCGACGACGAGCGCGAGGCGCGCGAGCGGCTGGCGGCGGTGCGACTGCCGATCGCAGGCTCTCGGGACACGCTCACCGTGGGGCCTCCCGATCTGCCGCCGGGCGAGCCACCCTCATGCAGGTGCTGCGCCATTTCGGGATCCAGCGCGGGACGCAGATCGCGATCCGGATCGCCGTGCCGCCGTCGGTCCTCGTGCGCGCCGTCCAGCGTGCCGGGAGCCTGCGCGTCAGCGGCGTCGATGGCCCGTGTGAGGTCGAGGTACATGCGGGGTCGGTGCAGGTCAGCGACATTCGCGGCGCCTTGCGCGTGGAGACCCGGCTGGGGAGCACTCGGCTGGCGGATATCGGTGGCGATGTCCTGGTCGACTCTCGCGCCGGTCGCGTGCTGGCCGACCGCATCGGTGGCGCATTCCGGGTCACGGCCCGCCGAGGCACCGTGATCGCGCGGGGCATCGAGGGCGCTGTAGACATCGATGCCCGCGGCGGCAAGGTCGTGCTGGAAGATGTGGCGGGGGTCGCTCGCGTGCGGACGCGCGCTGGCAGCGTGGAGTGGTGCGGCAAGATCAGCGCCCCGGTCGACCTCGAATCTCGCGCGGGCAGCCTCAGGCTCGCCGTCACGCCGGACTCTGCCTTCTGGGTGGACGCCGAGGCACGCGCGGGATCGGTGCGATCCGAGTTGCCCGTGGACTACCTCCGGAAGCCCGAGGCCAATGCGCCGACGGTGAAGCTGCGCGCGCACGCTGGCACCATCCGCATCGTCGCGGTCTGAACGAAGTCCAACCTTAGTACACTTCGCCTCGTTCGGTGGCCTCGATCAGCGGAGGGCCGGACTCGATGCCTCACGTCACGGTGAACGGTGCTCGGCTCTGGTACGAGGTGCGTGGGACTGGCGCGCCGGTCCTGTTCCACCACGGTTACACCGCGAGCCACGTGAACTGGATGCCGGTCGTCGAACGCCTCGAGGACCGCTACCAATGCATCGTGATGGAGTGCCGTGGCACCGGTGAGAGCGAGTACACCGCCGAGGGCTACTCGCTCGAGCAGTACGCAGCGGACGTCATCGGTGTGATGGACCACCTCGGCATCGATCGGTTCACCTATGCGGGGCACAGCATGGGCGGCGGCATCGGCTACGTGCTGGCGCTGACCTATCCGTAGCGTGTCGAACGCCTCGTCCTCATGGCCGCGATCCCGGCGGACGGATTCCCGGGCAACGTTGACCGCGAGGTCACCCAGCCGACCGAGGCCGACCGACCGATCATGCTCGCGCGCCACTAGGTACAGCGGTTCCGCCCGGAGTCCGAGACAGACGCATGGTTCGAGGACCGGGTGCGCCACGTGCTTGGTGTCTCGAACGGCCACTACGTGCAGGGGATGCAGACGATGTCCGCCCTGAGCGCGGGCGATCGGTTGGGCGAACTGACGATGCCGACACTAGTCATCGCAGGCGGGGCGGATGGCCTGCTCCCGGCCAACCTGAAGGACTTCGGCCGTTTGCCGAATGCCACGCTTCAAGTGTTCTCGCATGCTGGCCACGAGGTCTCGATCCACGAGCCCGACGGCGTCGCGCATTGCATCGACGACTTCCTCTCGATGGGTGTGATCACCGCGAAGACGCTCGCGAAGCGGGTCGCCGACGCCGGCTTGCCACCGAGGTAGGCCGACTGGCTACGCGCCTGGGGCGTGGGTCGTGGTGCCCTCGTACTCCTCGAACAGGGCGCGCGCGAAGGCCCGCTCGATCTGGTCAGGCGGTAGCGAGAGCAGTCCGAGGGAACGCCGCAGGATCGTCGCTGCGCCCTCGTACTCCGGTACGACCACCACATTGACATCGACGCTGCGCAGCGCGTCCACTTCACCCTTCGAGTGCGCCCGGGCCACCACCGCGATGCCTGGATTGAGCCGGCGCGCGTGCTGTGCCGCGAGTCGAGCGGAGCCCGCATCCGGGACAGCGAGGATGAGCAACGCGGCGTCGGCGACGCCTGCAGCAATCAGGACGTCCGGGCTCGCAGCGTCGCCCCAGTACGCGGTTAGATCGTGTTGCTGCATCCCGATCACCGTGTCGAGCGTCGCCTCGATATACACGTGCCGGATCGCCAGGTCGTCGAGCGCGTGCCCCGCGAGGCGTCCGACGCGTCCAGCGCCAGCGATGATGACGTGGTCTGTGAGCGGCGCGGGAACATCGGGCACGGCTCCCTGGCGATCCATCCAGCGCCAGATGCGAGGCCGGCCGCGGAGCCGAGTCTCGGCAGCGGTGGCGAGGCGGAATGCCAGCGGGTTCGCTGCGATCGAAAGCACGGAGGCCGCGAGGATCGCGTGGTAGGTGTCCGGTTGCAGGATGCCCAACGTACGCCCGGCCTCGGTGAGGATGAAGGAGAACTCCCCGGCCTGACCGAGGCCGGCCGCCGTCACGAACGCGACACGCGCTGGGACGGGGAACGCGGCAGTCAGGAGGCCACTGATGATCGGCTTCGCGAAGACGATCGCGAATACCGCGATGCCGACAAGCAGTGGTCGCTCGACAAGGGCGAACGGGTCGATCAGCATCCCGATCGAGACGAAGAACAGCACGGCAAACGCGTCGCGTAGCGGCAGCACGTCACTCGCGGCCTGGTGGCTGCCCTCGGTCTCACTGACGGTCACACCAGCGATGAACGCGCCGAGGGCGAGCGATGCTCCGGCCACCTCGGAACCCACGGCGATGCCGAGGGAGAGGCAGATGACGACGAGGATGAAGAGTTCGCGTGAGCCGGTACGCCCCACGAACCTCAGCAAGAGCGGGACCACGCGGGATCCGGCGGCGAGGGTGACGGCGACGAACAGCACAGCGAGCCCGGCAGAGACGAGGGCACCGATACGACCATCGCCGCCGCTACTCGCGAACACGGGGAGCAGGACAAGCATCCCGATCGTCGCGAAGTCCTGGACGATCAGCCACCCGATCAGCACTCGTCCAGCGATTGAGGTGGTCAGGTTGCGCTCCTCTAGCGCTCGGACCAGGACGACCGTGCTAGAAATCGTGGCCGCCATCCCGAAGACGGCAGCCTCCAGCGGAGGGAGGCCCACCATCACGCCGAGTGCCCACGTCAGGCCTGCCACGACCACGATCTGCAGGATGCCAGCCGGGATCGCGATCGCCCGGACCGCAATGAGGTCACGCAGATTGAAGTGCAGCCCCACGCCGAACATGAGGAACACGACACCCACCTGGGCCAGTTGATGGATCGTCTGCGCGTCTGCGCGGTACCCCGGTGTGAACGGCCCGACGGCCATCCCAGCGACCAGGTACCCGACGACCGGAGACAGCCTCAGACTGCGCGCAGCCAGCCCCCCGGCCAGCGCGAGTGCG
Organism: Chloroflexota bacterium; assembly: GCA_947446155.1. The sequence continues at coordinate 29,329 of CANFFZ010000008.1, forward strand.
AGCGCGATCGACACATCGATGAGCAATCCGGGGCCGTGCATGAGGCGAGCATACCCGAGCGCGGTATCGCGCCTGTTTCGAGCCCGGCGCGCCTATCGATTGCCGTCGCTAGCCCTCGCTGACGGCTTGGGTCAGAGGCTCGCCCGCCGCCCACAGTTCCAGTTGCTCCGCGAAGATCGCGTCGAAGCGGGCGGCGTTCCCCGCGGAAACGCTGGAGTCGTGAGGGCTCAGGATGACGTTCGGCAGATCCCACAGCGGCGAGGGCTCGGGCAGCGGCTCCACCTCGAACACGTCGAGGTAGGCCCCGCCGAGGTGCCCCGAACGAAGCGACTCCACCAGCGCCGCCTCGTCGATGATCGCGCCACGGGCGACGTTCAGGATGTGCGCACCCCGAGGTAGCAGGGCCAGCGCCGCCGCGTCGATCCGTATGGTTCAGTATTCACATCACCTCGATCTGGCGTTTGCAGCGCTCTCCGACCGGACGCGGCGGGGAACCCTCGAACGCCTCGGACGAGGGGATGCCTCGATCAGTGACCTCGCGGCGGAGTGCGGCATGACGCTGACCGGGGTCAAGAAGCACGTGCAACTGCTGGAGGACGCCGGCCTCGCGACCACTCAGAAGGTGGGACGAGTGCGCGTCTGCCGGCTGGGGCCGCGCCGGATGGAGGACGAGACGATGTGGATCGCCATGTACCAACAAATGCTGGAAGCGCGCCTTGATCGCCTCGGAGCGTTCCTCGAGCGTGCAGAAGGGACACCCTGATGAATGCACAGTCCGGACTGATCACCACCACGCCCTCAGACCGCGAGATCCGCTTCGAGCGCGTCTTCAACGCCCCACGTGAACGCGTGTGGCGCGCGATGACCGACCCGACGCTGATCGCTCAGTGGTGGGGCCGCGGTAACCGCCTCGACATCGAACGCTACGAACCCGTCGTCGGTGGCCACTGGCGCTTCGTCGAGCATGCGGACGGCACGACGCACGGCTTCGAGGGCCGTTTCGCGGAGATCACCCCGCCGGAGCGTCTCGTACAGACCTTCGAGTGGGATGGGATGCCCGCCCACGTGATCTTCGAGACCGCCACGTTGGAGGACATGGGCGACGGCCGGACGCGTGTCGTGAACATCTCGCTGTTCCACACCACCGAGGACCGCGATGGCATGCTGAACGCCGGCATGTCCGAGGGCCAGGAGCAGGGTTACCAGGCGCTTGATCGCCTGCTGGCTACGCTCGACTAGCACCTCGACGAGATCGACCACGGCAACGCCGCCCTTTCGGGCGGCGTTGTTGCGTGTGCTGAGAGGAAGAAATGGCTCCCTGGGCGGTGGGCCATTCCGTGGTCATCGGCTGCTTCAGGTGCCAGACTACGGGAAGGCATCTCGGAGGCACCTTGACCATTGAGCAAGTGTCCGAACTGCCAGCGAGCGCACTAGCCCGTCTGGCAGAGATTGACCGTACCGAACATGTGACCGCAGCCTACCGAACGGTAGGTCAAGGTCTCCAGCGGTACAGCGTCGACTGGCATATCAAGGCGTGGGACGAGTCTCAGATCGCCGCATTCAAAACTGCCCTGACTGCCGAACTCGAAGTCGGCGGAAGCTACCTCGCAGTGGAGGTATCAGGCAGACTCGCTGGCGTTGCCGTACTGGGGAATCGCCGACTCGGCCTGAGCAGTGCCTTGGCCGAGCTCCGATTCCTGCACGTGAGTGCTGAGCATCGCGGCCACGGCATCGGCACCCGGCTTGTTGAGGCTGCGGTCGAACGTGCCCGTCGCTCGGGTGCGGATGGTATGTACATCTCCGCTACGCGCACCGCGCCCACGGTGGATTTCTACCTCGCACGCGGCGCCTTCCTGGCGGTGCCCCCGGATGCGGAACGCCTGGCACAAGAACCAGTCGACATCCACCTCGTGCTCTGGTGGCGATCGCCTACCTGACGTTGGTGTCGTTACCTCGTGGGCAGACGGATGCGAAGAAGGCGTGAGCGGGTCTGTTTCGTCGGTGCGAGGGAAGTGGGCTCCGGCGCAGCCACTCGTCTGAGACCGTGACGCCCCAAAGCCCGCCACAAGGGGGAAGAGCGCATCGCGCTCTGAGAGACCGGAGTGGCTCCCCGACGTGGATTCGAACCACGAACCTACCGGTTAACAGCCGGGCGCTCTACCGTTGAGCTATCGAGGAACGTCCCCGCAGTTTGACGCCTCCCGAGGCGTCGGGCAAGCGCGGCGGAACCCTTGATCCCGGGCCACGCCGCTCGGCGGTAGGATGGCGCGGATGCCCGCTGGTGTAGCGGTAGCACGATGGACTTTGGATCCACAGGGCGAGGTTCGAACCCTCGGCGGGCAGCCAACCTCGACCTCTCAGGCCGCCGAGGCCGCCGCCACACCCGCCATCGGAGGGCCGCGATGCCGGACGCCTTCTACATCGAGCCTGTCCAACCCGCCCTCCGGCACTTCGTCGATGACTTCCGCAACATCGTCGCGCGCGACCGGGGCACAGACGCGCTCATGCCCAACCTCCGCACCGCGACCCAGCGCCTGATCCTCGATGCTTCGTGGATCGACGAGACCTTCCGCCAGCCGGTGCCAGACACCACAGCGACGTGGGCCGTCTACCGCTCGCAGGATCCCGACCTCTGTATCTTCACGATGGTCGTCCCGCCGATGGGGATGACGAAGGTCCACAATCACCTCACCAGCGGCTGGGTCGGCCTCGTCCAGGGCGCGCAGATCGAGCGGAAGTTCGTCCGCCGTGACGATGGGTCGAGGCCGGGCTACGCGAAGGTCGAGCTGATCTCGGAGGACCCGATCCGCCTCGGCGAACTGACGCCACTCGAGCACCCCCACCACGACATCCACCAGGTCGTGACCGCGTCCGCCGAGGCCTCCGTCTCGCTGCACGTCCTGTGCAACGACCTCGGCACCGTCGAGCGCCAGACATTCGAGCCGGAGCGAGACACCGTCACGGACTTCATCTCGGGCTACACGAACGTGGGCGGGGGCTCGCTGATCGGACGATAGGCCGCTCTGTCTGTCCGTCCCGGGCCACCCTCGCGCCCCCGCTCCTTCACACACAACACGACCGCCCGAGTCGCCTCGGGCGGTCGTGTTCGCGATCCGTGGTACCGAAGGTGGGATTCGAACCCACACGAGGGGTTACCTCATCCGATTTTGAGTCGGACGTGTCTGCCGTTCCACCACTTCGGCGTGGTCATCGAAGAGTACGAGCGGGCCTCGGTCGCCGCAAACGCTA
>CANFFZ010000009.1 GCA_947446155.1 Chloroflexota bacterium
CGAAGAGCACGAGGGCGTGCGCCGGATCGCGCGGGCGCTGAACGAGGACGGGATCCGCAGCCGCCTCGGCAAACCGTGGAGCGCGGGGGCGGTCCGCGCGGTGTTGCGAAACCCCGCCTACACCGGCACCTACCGCCGCCTGGGCGTCATGGTGACGGGCGCACACCCGGCGCTCCTCCGGCGCGGCGAGTTCGAGGAGGTGCAGGCGAGAATGGCCCGCCGCCGCACCGCGCCTGCCGAGCAGGAACGCCACGCGTACCTCCTCGCCGGGCTCGCGCGCTGCGGCTACTGCGGAGGACGCCTGCTGGGGGCCCGACGCTCGGTGCCGAACGGTGAGCCGAGGACGTACTACCGCTGCGCGTCCGCGACGAACCAGGGCCGCTGCGAGTACCACTCGCAGCGCGCGGAGGTGCTGGAGACCGCTGTCCACGACGCCCTCGCCTCCGAGCGCTTCACGGTGGCGAAGAAGCCTGCCGCAACCCAACCAACCGAGGCCCGCCGCATCGCCCTCGACCGGAAGGTCGCCCGCACCCTCGAGCGGTGGGTTGCCGGCGAACTGACCTACCGGGACGTCATCCGGTCCGCGGCCGAGCCAGCCCTCGAAGCGGCGCGGCTGCGCTCCGGCAAGCCGGAGGTGCCGAGGCTGACGCCCGCAGCCGCCTCCGCACGCCTCACGGCTGAGTGGGACGACCTCGACTTCGCGGGGAAGCGCGCGCTGCTGCTCGATGCCGTATCCGAAGTCGTCGTGCGGGAGCAGCGGATTCGAGTCGTTCGGCGTGCGTAAGTTAGGATCGAACCGTCAGGGGGCCGGACGGCCGCCGGTCACCTTCGGGTGGCGGGAGGAAAGTCCGAACTCCAACCGGACAGGGTGCCGGCTAACGGCCGGGCGGCGCGAGCCGATGGACAGTGCCACAGAAACATACCGCCGGGGGCCTTCGGGCAGCCCGGTAAGGTTGAAATGGTGCGGTAAGAGCGCACCGGCGTCGCGGTAACGCGGCGGCCGCGGTAAACCCCACTCGGAGCAAGGCCAAATAGGGGAGCGTGGGCGTGTCCGGCGCTGCTCCCGGGTAGGCTGCTGGAGGCGTCCGGGTAACCGGCGTCGTAGATGGATGGCCGTCGCCGCACCTCGTTGGGCACGAGGCGCGGTACAGAATTCGGCTTACAGGCCCCCTGACAGCCCAACCCTCGCTAGTCGGCTGTGCCGGTGTCGCCGTCGCGGGCCATGATCACGGCACCACGCTGGATCACGCGCGAGATCTCCACGATGACGGCCGTGCCGAGGCGGTCCGCGTCGGCCTTCTGCTCCACCTCGGGCGACGCGTCGTAGACGTGCTTCTTCACGGCCGGGTCGTCCACGCGGCGGGCTTCGCCGTGGATCTGGAAGGCCAGGCGCGCCGGGCCGTTCCGGTACATCATCGCGACCTTCGGGTTGTCCTCGATCCGCGCGAGGAACCCACGGTTGGCGTTGCGCATCCAGATTGCCAATTCGTGGTCCGAGTACGCCTGTGTCGTGCCGAAGAAGCCGAGGCTCGCCTGGCCGTCCGCTCCGGTGCTGGTCCAGATGATCGGACAGCCGTCCGTGAGCGAGTTGTTGATCGCGGTCTTGAATTCGTCGGGCAGTTCGATGGCCATCAGGCACCTCGATCGTGTGAGCGCGGGGTCGGAAGGTGGAGGTTATAACGCGGAGGGGCGAGGGGCGAGGCGCGAGGCGCGAGGCCGGCCCCTCCGATGTCCTTCGAGGACGCCTCGGCTAGTCGCGCGAAGCGATCACCTGGCCGCGCTGCGTGGCGCGGCCGATGTCCGCGATCACCGCGACGCCAGCCTTGGCCTCGTCCATCTTGCGCTCGGCCTCGGGCGAGTCATTGTAGATCTGGTGGCGGGTGGCCGGGTCGTCGACGCGGCGAGCCTAGCCGACGATCTGACAACCGACGTTGGTGGTGGTGTTCCGGAACCAGCCGAACACCTTCGCGTTCTTGCCGGTGCGGCTGAGGAACCCTCGGCCCTCGGTGCGCAGCCAAATGCCGAGTTCGCGGTCAGAGTGGACGTGGGTCGAGCCGTAGATCGCAATCGTCGGCTGGCCGGTCTCATCGACCGAAGCCCAGAGGATCGGGAATCCGTCCGCGCAGGACGAGTCAATCGCAGCCTTCAGTTCGTCGGGTAGTACAACCGCAATAGTGCTCCCATTCGCATGTCTCTCCGGGCCGCCCAGCGACACCGGCGCTTCTCTTTCGTGAAACGCTGGAAAATATACAGCACCCCTCCGGAGGCGCATCCAGCCTCACCACGTAGGATCGAGGCATGACCAACCCCTCCAACCCGGCGCGTGGCGACTGGCGGCGTGGCCTCCCGGCTGCCGTCCCCGCCGAGGCGCGGAACGCCCTCCCACCCGTCCGGGCGATTCAGTTCGACTCGCGCCAGGTGGAGGCAGGCGACCTCTTCGTCTGTATCCCGGGGGGGCGCGCGGACGGGCACGCCTTCGCAGACGGAGCAGTCGAGCGGGGGGCGGTCGCCCTCATCTGCCTCGCGGGCCGCGAGGGCGAGGTCGGCAGCCTCGGTGTCCCCGTGGTCGGAGTCGCGAACCCTCGGGCGACGCTGGCGCAGGTGAGCGCGGCGCACGAGGACTACCCGGGGAAGAAGCTCACCGTCATCGGCGTGACCGGGACGGACGGCAAGTCCACCACCTGTTTCTTCGTCCTAGCAGCCCTCGAAGGCGCGCGGCTCAAGGCAGGTCTGCTCACCACCATCGAGTGCCGGATCGCCGGTACGACGATCCCGAACCCGACGCGCCTCACCTCGCAAGAGGCACCGTTCATCCAACGGCTGCTCGCGGAGATGGTCGACGCCGGCTGCACGCATGCGGTCGTCGAGGCGACCTCGATCGGCCTCGAACTGCATCGGCTGGACGCCTGCGAGTTCCGAGCCGCGATCTTCACCAACCTCACGCCCGACCACCTCGACTACCACGGGACAATCGATGCCTATCGCAAGGCGAAGGGGCGCCTGTTCGAGATGCTGCCCGCAGCGAGCCATGGCCGCTCGCCCGGGGTCGCCGTGATCAACAGCGACGACAAGGCCGGCCGCTACATGGCAAGCCGCACGAAGGCACGCGTCATCACCTACTCGCTCCACGACCAGGAAGCCGACGTCGTCACCGAGGACGTCATGCTCTGGGACGACGGATCGACGTTCGCGTTGACCGCGGATGAGGAAGACGAGTCGGTGGAGTGCAGCGTGCGCCTCCCCGGTGACTTCAACGTCGCGAACGCGGTGGCCGCGATCACCTGCGCGACCGCGCTCGGCCTCGATGTTGGCGCCGTAGCAATGGGTGTCGCGGCGTGCACCGGAGTGCCGGGCCGCATGGAGCGGATCACCGGCGCACCGTTCCCGGTCGTCGTCGACTACGCCCACACGGGCGAGGCGTTGCGCAAGGCCGCTGGGACGCTGCGCGAGGTGACTCAGGGGCGGCTGATCGCCGTCTTCGGGTGCGCCGGTGAGCGCGGCAAGGAACGCCGCACCGGCATGGGCGCGGCGGCGGCGACCACGGTCGACCTCGCCATCCTCACGGACGAGGACCCGCGCTCCGAGGTGCCCGAGGCGATCATCGACGACATCGCGCAGGCGATGCTGGCGGCGGGCGCCGTCGCAGGCGAGGGGTTCGAGCGCATCCCCGACCGCCGCGCTGCCATCGCGCGCGCGTTCGAAGTCGCGCAGCCGGGCGACCTCGTGCTGATCGCGGGCAAGGGCCACGAGACGACCATCGAATACGCGAGCGGTGCCGTCCCGTTCGATGACCGCGTCGTTTCACGCGAGGAGATCGCGCGGCTGTTCGGGTAGACTCGGCGCTCCCCAGCCTCGGCAGCGTCGAGGCCCTCGAAGGAGTCGCCCCGTGGCCGTCGAACCGGAGACCTACGCCGACCTCGCCCGCGAGGACCTCGCGCATCTGTTGCACCCGCAGTACTACGCGCCTGACCACCAGCAGCCGGTGATCTTCGACCACGGCCAGGGCGTCTGGCTGACCGACCTCCAGGGCCGCCGGTACATCGATGGGCTGTCCTCGCTATGGAACGTCGCCGTGGGTCACGGCCGAGGCGAACTCGCGGACGCCGCGTCGGAGCAGATGCGGAAGGTCGCGTTCACCAACAACTACGTCGGCTTCTCCAACGTCCCCGCGATCAAACTCGCGTCGAAGATCATCGACCTCTGCTACGACAACATGGAGGCCGTCTACTTCACGAACTCCGGATCGGAGTCGAACGAGGGCGCGTTCAAGACGGCGCGGTTCTACTGGAACCTGAAGGGCCGTCCGACCAAGGTGAAGATCATCGCGCGGGAGCGGTCGTACCACGGCGGCACACTCGCCGCGTCCTCGATGACTGGATTGCCGGTGTTCTGGAAGTACTTCGGGCCGCTGGTTCCGGAGGTCGTCCACACGAAGAAGCCGGACAACCTCGAATGTGACTGCACGCCGAACACGGACGGCGAGTGCGCACACTGGCTCGAGGAGGCGATCAAGCGCGAGGGGCCGGACACGGTCGCGGCGTTCATCGCAGAGCCCGTGAAGGGCGCCGGCGGTGTGTGGACGCCCGCACCCGACTACTTCGCGAAGGTCCGCGAGATCTGTGACCGCTACGACGTCCTGCTGATCACCGACGAGGTGATCACCGGCTTCGGCCGGACGGGGTACTGGTTCGCGCTCCAGCGCTGGGGAGTGAACCCCGACATCGTCACCGTCGCGAAGGCGATCACGTCCGGCTACATCCCCATGGGCGCGTTCATCGTCTCCGGCGCGATCCGCGACGCCTTGCACGACCTGCCACCCGACGCACGCTTCATGCATGCCTACACGAACTCGGCGCACCCGACCGCCTCGGCAGTCGGCCTGCGCAATCTCCAGATCTTCGAGGACGAAGGACTGCTCGCGAACGCGCAGGCGATGGGCGACCGGCTGGGCGAGGGGCTGAAGGCCAACCTCGGCGGCCACCCGCACGTGACGAACCTGCGCTGGCTCGCGCTCATGTCGGGGTTCACGCTCATGCGGGACGCCGCGACCAACACCCCGTACGAGGCGTCCGAGGGCATGGCGATCAAGGTGCAGCGGCACATGCGAGAGCAGGGCGAACTCATCACTCGAGTGGTGGGAGACAACGTGCTGTTCGCACCGCCGCTGTGCATCAACGCCGCTGAGGTGGACCAGATGGTGGCCTCCGCGACCGCTGCGGTGAAGGCCGTGACCGGCTCATAACAAAACTGAAATAAATGCTCACCTTGCCTATCGAGTGCTGTTGACAAGCGGATCGCGGATCTCTAGTCTTGGCAGCAGGAAAGGGGGTGATGCGCGTGACCGATGACAGTAGTCACCAACCGGGCCGGCCACACGTGGAGGTGGCCGAAACGTAACCCCCGGTCCTGAGTGGCCACAAAGCGTGAGGGGCGTTTCATTGAGACGCCCCTCACGCTTTCCCGGACCAATCCATTCGCCCTGACCCGCGTACCTCGCTACGGTGCGCGCATGCCGTTCGACCTCGCCCGCTACCACGCACTCCGCCGCTCGTCGCGAGTCGGTGTGGAAGTCGCGTACCTCGAAGCCACCACCTCGACGATGGACGATGCGCGGGCGGGGGCAGCCGAGGGGCACCCAGCCGGCACGGCATACATCGCGGGCGAGCAAAGCGCCGGCCGAGGGCGGCAGGGGCGCTCGTGGATCTCCGCGGCCTCAGCCGGGCTGTACGTGACCTACCACCTCAGCCCGGAGCGCACTGAGGGCGCGCCGCTCCTCGGACTCGCGGCCGCGGTCGCCGCTGCCGAGGCGGTACAGGCCGCGTGCGGACTCCCGGTCGACCTCAAATGGCCGAATGACCTGCAGGTCGGCGGCAAGAAGTTGGCGGGCATCCTGGCGGAGGCGCGACCGCGCGGGACGGGCCTCGATGTCTTCGTCGGCATCGGCATCAACCTGCGGACGGCGGCCGAACTGCCGCCCGAGGTCGCCGCCATCGCGACGAGCATCGAGGGCGCCGGGTACCCCGCCCCCCCTCGCGAGGTGCTGCTGGCAGCGCTCTCGACCGCATTCGACGCGCGCTCCGCGCAGGCCGAAGCCGACCCGGCGGCGCTGCTCGCCGAGTGGCGCTCGCGGCTGGTGACCCTCGGGCAGCAGGTACGCCTCGCGACTCCGTCCGGAGAGGTCGAGGGCGAGGCTGTCGACGTGACCTCGACGGGCGAACTCGTGCTGGCGCTGCCCAGCGGGGAGCGGCGGTCGTTCGCGGCGGGGGACGTGACGACCGTCCGCCGGTAGGTTGCCGCTAGCGGGGGCCGCCCGTAATCTAGAGTCGATCATGGAGCAGACGCACCTCGTCCACCCGCACGCCAGCCACGCGCACACCGCCCACGCGGAGCATGCGCCTGGCACGCCGTCGTGCGCGCGTCTGCACCGCTAGCGATCCAACCGATCCCCAGCACGCAGAGCGCCACGACGGCAGGCCGTCGCGGGCGCTTCGTCGCGCCCGTCGGCGGCCTCGATGTCTCGCACCCGCCCGAGAAGCGAGGCCCGTAGAATGACCGCGAACCCAACCATCGACACCGTACGCACCGCAGCCGAGGAGCCGCCCATGCCTGATCGAGGCCTGCACAGCCCCGGCATGCGCGACTTCGGACCAGCCGAGATGCGGCGCTTCCGCGAGGTCGAGCGGCGGTTCCTGGAGGCTGTCGAGGGCTCGGGCTACCTCGAGATCCGCACGCCGACGATCGAACCTCTGCACCTGTACACCGCCGCCGGGACGCTCTCCCCGCAGGCGCTGGAGCGTGTCTACTCCTTCCTCGACTGGGACGGGTGGAGTGGGGAGCGCGTCGTGCTGCGCCCGGACGCCACGGTTGCCGCGGCTCGCTGGTACGTGGACGCCACACGCATGGGTGCCGCACCGATCGCGCGAGTCGCGTACGTCGCGCCGGTCTACCGCTTCGCCGTCGAGGGTGACCGCGAAGTCTGGCAGTGCGGCGTCGAACTGTTCGGTCCCGCGGCCGCCGAGGGCGATGCGGAACTGCTCACACTCGCCTCAACGTTCCTGCGTGGACTCGGTGTCGCTGATGCAACGGTCGACCTCGCGCACGCGGGACTAGTGCGTGCGGCGTTCGCGGCGGCGGGCCTGACGCCGTCCCAGCAGGCCGAGGCGTACGACCTGATGCTCGAGGGCGACGCGGGCGTGACCGAACGGCTTGCGCAGGCCCACCCCGACCAGGCGACGAGCCTGCGGCTGCTCGCCGGTGTCGATGGGTCGTCCGTCGGTTACATCCAGAACCTGCGTGCGTCGTTGCTAGCGAGCGTCCCCGCTGCCGCCGGGCCGCTGGACGACCTCGCGAGGGCTGCGGCGGCCCTCGATGCTGCCGGCGTGCCGTATCGCGTGCTGGCGGCGACGGCGCGCAACTTCGAGTACTACAGCGGCGTGACGTTCCGCTTCCAGCAGGGCACCGGCGCCGAGGCGCGCACGCTGCTCGCAGGCGGACGCTACGACGGGCTGACACAGACGCTGGGTGGCGAGGCCGCGCCGGCGTGCGGGTGGGGCGCTGACCTCCTGCGGCTCATCGAGGTGGCGTCGTGAGTACCTCGACCCGACCGGTCCGCGTGGCGGTGCCGCGAGGCGATCTGCGCACGCCCGTCGGTGAGCGCCTCGTGGCGGCCGGGTTCCGCGCGGAAGGCTACCTCGAAGGCTCGCGCACCTATCGCTTTGACGTGGACGGGATCGAGGGCGTGCAGGTGCGCGTCTTCTCCGATCAGGACATCCCGATCCAGGTCGCCCTCGGCCAGTACGACCTCGGCATCGCGAGCGGGACGTGGATCGACGAACTGCTCGTGCGCTACCGCCACGACTCGGTGGTACCGCTACGTCCCCTCGACATCGAGGGGGAGACGCTCGTCATCGCGGGCGCGCCGGGCGCCGACCTCGCGAGCCTCGCCGGTGCCGGTGTCGTGCGAGTGGCGACGGAGTACCCCCAAATCGCGCACCACTACCTGACGCGGCTGCGCGTCCCGGATTACCGGCTATACGAGGTGTGGGCGCAGGCCGAGGCGTGGCCGCCGCGCGACGCCGAACTCGCCATTGCGTCGGCCTCGGCTGTCGCGAAGGAAGGGCTCGCGGTCCTCGGCACCGTGCACCGCGGCGGCGTCTGGCTGATCGCGAACCGCGAGGCGCTAGCGACGCGCGACCTGTCGGCGGCGCTCGGGCCGCTGCTCTCGCTGGCGCGTGCGACAACCGAGGGCGGCCTCGTCGACCCGGCGCCGCTCGCGGTCACGCGCAGGGCCCCGAAGGCTGCGCCGCCGCGCGAGCGGTTCCGTATCGCTGTGCCGGACGGGCACGCACAACGGCACACAGTCGCCGCACTCGCCGACGCGGGGATCGCGTTCCCGGGCTACGAGGCGACCTCGTCGGTGCGGTACCCGGAGTCGGGCGACCCAGAGGTCGAGGTGAAGGTGATGCGGCCGCAGGACATGCCGCGCGCCGTCGCCCTCGGCCACTTCGACCTCGCGATCAGCGGGCGGGACTGGCTGCGGGCGTTCCTTGCCACGTTCCCCGCGGCGCCGGTCACGGAACTGTGCGACCTCAAACGGTCGAAGTACCAGATGGGCGCGGTGATCAGCGAAGACCTGCCCGTGGACAGCATCGAGGAGGCGATCGCGCTCTGGCGGCGCGACGACCCGGAGTTCCCGATCCGCGTCGCCTCGGAGTACGCGAGTCTGGCGGACGAGTACGCGCGGACGCGTCACCTCGGCCGGTACCGGGTGATCCCGATCTCCGGTGCGTCCGAGGGCTTCGTGCCGGAAGACGCGGAGATTCTCATCGAAGGCACCGAGACAGGCACGACGCTGCGCGCCAACCGGCTGCGTATGATCGACATAATCATGGAATCGACGAACTGCGTGATCGGCCACGCGACGGCGCCCGAGGGTGCTCGCGGGGCCCGACGGGCGGAGTACGTGGCGCGGCTGCAGACGGCAGCCGAAGCCGTCGCCTAGACAGGCGGAGAGGAAGCGGGAGATGCCTTCGCTCGGGTCGCACCTCGCACGCGCACGGCAGGTCGCTGCCCGCCTCGCGCTGCCCGAGGTAGACGCGGACCGGGGTGCGTTCTACCTTGGTGCGACCGCGCCGGACATCCGTGTGATCACACGTCTCGACCGCGCGGTCACACACTTCTTCGACCTGAAGGACTTCGGCGACCAAGACGGTGTGGCGCGCATGTTCGAGGCGCACCCGGCCCTCGCGACGCCGGCCGGCCTCGATGCCGCGACCACGGCATTCATTGCCGGGTACCTGACGCACCTCGTGCTCGACGAGACGTTCATCAGCGAGGTGTACCGGCCGTCGTTTGGCGCGCTCTCACCGCTGAAGGAAGACGCGAAGGCGAACGTCCTTGACCGTGCGCTGCAGTACGAGATGGACCGCCGCGACCGCCAGGACGAGACCGCAATGGCCGAGGTGCGTGCCGCCATTGAGGCGTCGATGCCGGTGGGAGGCATTCCCTTCATCGCGGACGAACACCTCGTCCAGTGGGTGACCGTCTCGGCGGACGTGGCGAGTCAGGCGGCGGACTACTCCCGCTTCCGGCGGATGATGATGCGTCACCTCGAAGGGGCGGGCTACGACCCCGCAGCCCTCGATGCCGCCTGCGAGGACCCGCATGGCCTGATCCGGGAAGCGTTCGATGTGGTCTCCGAGGAGCGCATCGAACGGTTCTGGCGCGACGCGACTGACCGAATGGAAGCGCGCGTGCGCTCGTACCTGCGATGAGGCTCAACCGATGACCGCTTCTTCTGTCCGCTCCCTGCGAGTGGTGACCGACCTCGATCTCGCGCGCCGCACCGTGCTGGCCCGCGTGCCGCTTGCCGAGCCGGTGCTGGCGGACGCCGTCCAGCGCGGTATCGACGAACTGTGGGGTGTGCCCACCACCCCCGCCGATCACGTCCGCCAGATCATCGAGGCCGTCCGTACCGAGGGTGACGCCGCCGTCGTGCGCTTCTCACAGCGCTTCGATGGCTCGTCATACACCTCGATGGAAGTGACGGACGACGAGGTTGGCGACGCCTTCGAGGCCGTGACCGCCGAGGAGCACGACGCCATCGCCTTCGCGGTCGAGCGCGTACGCCGCTACCACGAGACGCAGATGGAGCACGCGCCCACCTCGTTCAGCGCGCGCGGGACGGGCATGCTCGTCCGGCCGTTGCGCAGCGCTGGCATCTACATGACGGGCAACGACGCGGTATTGCCGTCCTCGGTCGTCCACACCGCGGTGCCAGGCGTCGTCGCCGGGGTGACCGAGGTGATCGGCGTGACGGCGGCACGGGCGGACGGCACGGTCAACCCGCTGAAGTTGGTCGCGGCTCGGCTCTCCGGGGTGACACGGATCTTCCGCGCATCCGGCGCACAGGCGGTGGCTGCCCTCGCCTTCGGGACCGAGACCATCCCGCGCGTGGACAAGATCTTCGGCCCCGGAGGCATCTTCGTGACCATCGCTAAGCAGCAGATGTACGGGCGAGTTGGGATCGACTCGATCTACGGGCCTACGGAAACCCTCGTGCTGGCCGACGAGCACGCCGACCCCATCCTGTGCGCCGCGGATCTCCTCGCCCAGGCAGAGCACGATGTCCTTGCGACGCCGGTGCTGATCACGACCTCGCTCGCACAAGCCGAGGCGGTGGCCGCCGCCATCGAGGAGCAACTGCCGTCGCTTGAGCGCAACGCCATCGCACGCGCCGCGATCGAGCGCGGTGGTGCTGTCGTCGCGCGCGACCTCGAAGAGGCCATCGCCCTCGCGAACGAGTTCGCACCGGAGCACCTCTGCCTGCTCGTCGAAGATCCCGAGGCGCTGCTGCCGCTCGTGCGGAACGCCGGTGGGGTCTTCCTCGGCGAGTCGTCGCCCGAGGTACTGGGCGACTACACCGCCGGGCCTTCGCACGTGATGCCGACCGGCGGCGCCGCGCGCTTCGCCTCGCCGCTGAGCGTCCTCGACTTCCTCAAGATCACCTCGGTCATCTCGCTGTCGGAGACCGACCTCGCGCGCCTCGGGCCGTATGCCGCGAGCCTCGCGCGCGCTGAGGGACTGACAGGGCACGCCCGCAGCATCGAGCGCCGGCTGGAAGGCCGCTAGGTGGCCACCGTGCGTCGCTTCGACCCCCAGAAGGCGCTGCGCCCCGCGCTGCACCAGATCCCCGAGTACGCCGCACTCGAGGACCTCGACGCTGTCGCGCGCGAGTACGGCGTCGACCCGGCGACAGTCGTGAAGATCGATGGCAACGAGAACCCGTACGGCCCGTCGCCGAAGGCGCTGGAGGCGCTCCGCGGCGACTACCAGCCGCACCGCTACGGCGACGCCGACCAGCGGCGGCTCCGCGCGGCCATCTCGACGTACCTCGACGTGCCACTGGAGACGATCGTCTGCGGGAGCGGCAGCGACGAGATTATCGACCTGCTGTTCCGCCTGTTCATCGGCGAGGGCGACCGCACCGTCACCGCCTCGCCGACCTTCGGCATGTACGCCTTCGACGCAGCGCTGCACGGCGGCGAGGTCGTCGACGTCCCGCTGCTCGACGGCTGGGCGTTCGACACCGAGGGGCTCGAGGCCGCCGCGCGCGAGTCGAAGGTCGTCTTCATCCCGTCGCCGAACAATCCCACGGGCAACATCCTCCCAGTGGCGCTCGTCGAGCGGCTGCTGAATACCGGCGCGCTGGTCGTCGTCGACGAGGCATACATCGAGTTCTCGCAGACGCCCTCGCTGGCGCGCCGCGCGGCGACGGAGCCGGGGCTCGTCGTGCTGCGCACGCTCTCGAAATGGGGCGGACTGGCCGGTCTTCGCTTCGGCTACGGCGTGATGCACCCGCAGGTCGCGGACCTCATGATGCGCACGAAGCAGCCTTACAACGTGAACGCCGCCGCCGAGGCCGCCGCGCTCGCCTCGTACGAGGACACGGCCATCCTCGATGCTCGCGCGCAGACGCTGGTGGCGGAGCGGGAGCGCGTGAGCGCGGCGCTCGCCGGCCTCGGCTGGATACACCCGTACCCCTCGGAGGCCGTCTTCGTACTCATGCGCCTGGGCCGCGATGGCCAGCGGATCGAGGGCAAGGCAGTTCGGGATGGCCTGCGACGGCGCAGCATCTTCCCTCGGTTCTTCGACACGCCGAGGTTGCGCGACCACATCCGGATCTCCGTGGGGACACCGGAACAGAACGACCGGGTCATCGCGGCATTCCGCGAGATCGGTGAGGAGCAGGCCCGTGGTTAGTCAGGCATCCAGGACCGCGAGCGTCGCACGCAAGACCTCGGAGACCGACATCTCCGTGGCGCTGACTGTGGACGGCACGGGAATCGCCGACATCCACACCGGCATCGGCTTCTACGACCACATGTGGACCGCCTTCGCGAAGCACGGCCGCTTCGGCCTCACCATCCGCGCCTCCGGCGACCTGCACATCGACGCCCACCACACGATGGAGGACGTCGCGCTCGCCGTCGGCCTGGCGTTCGACGAAGCCCTCGGCGACCGCGCGGGCATCGTCCGCATGGGCGACGCACTCGTCCCGTTGGACGAGGCGCTGATCCAGGCCGTCATCGACATCTCCGGCCGGCCCTTCGCCGCTGTTGACCTCGCTTTCATCGGCGAGCGGATGGGCGACGCGCCGACCGAGATGGTGGCGCACGTCCTGCGCTCCTTCGCCACAGCGGCGCAGATCACCCTGCACGTCCGGATGCTCGCCGGCGCGAACGACCACCACGTCGCCGAAGCGACGATGAAGGCGCTTGGCCGCGCCCTCGACGCCGCCACTACCCTCGACCCCCGCATCGCCGGCACCGTGCCGTCGACCAAGGGCACGCTGACGACGTGAGTGACACCCAGTCGCTTCTCTCCTTCGCCCTCGAACTCGCCGATGAGGCGGATCGCGTCTCGATGGGGTTCTATCGAGGTGATCTAGGGACCGAGGCGAAGGCGAACGGTTCGCTCGTCACGCTCGCGGACAAGGCCGTGGAGACGCAACTGCGCGAGTTGATCCTTGCGCGGTACCCGGAGCACGCCATCCTCGGCGAGGAGCAGGGGCACACGCCGGGGGTCTCGGGCACGCGCTGGATCATCGACCCCATCGACGGGACGCACGGGTTCACGCGCGGACTGCCGGTCTGGGCCTCGCTGATCGCCGTCGAGGTGGACGGGCGCATCGAGGCCGGTGTGGCCTCGGCGCCGGCGCTCGGCACGCGGTGGTGGGCCGGGCGCGGGCTGGGCGCGTACCGAGGCGTGACCGGGACTCGGTCCCACGCGGGCGAGCGGATCCACGTCTCGCCGGTCGCACGCCTCGATGCCGCCCAGGTGCTGTACGGCTCGTGGGGTTACACAGCGAAGCGCTGGCCGGGCTTCGAGGCGCTGCTGCGCTCAGCGTGGCGGACGCGCGGCTACGGCGACTTCTGGCAGCACTGCCTCGTCGCGGAAGGCGCGGCCGAGGTGGCCCTCGAGGGCGACATCAGCCCGTGGGACATCGCCGCCCTCATCGTGATCCTCGAAGAAGCGGGCGGTCGCCTGACCGACGACCGAGGCGTCTCCACCATCGACACCGGCCACAGCGTCACCTCGAATGGCGCGCTCCACGAGGAGACGCTACGCGTACTCCTCGGCGGTGCGGCGACGACCGGGGCGGGGTGGTAGGCATGCCAAGCAGGCGCACATGGCGCCGTGCGATCACCGATACGAGGAACACCGTTACCGGTTCCCTCAAGTTTTGGTGGGTGGCAGCGCTCGTTGGTCTGGTTGGTGGCTCTATTGGAGTCGGCGATGCCGCGAGTGCAGCACACTGGCCGCTTTCGACGCCTCTCCTTGACGCTTGGGACCACGGGGTGGGGGCACCGGCAGTGTTTTCGTGCTCGTTGTCATGGTCTTCGGGTGGCAGGCCATTTCGGCGCCGGCGCGAAATCTCTGCGACGACCTACGTGCATCGCTCGACCATACCAACCTGCCAGTCCTCAGCAGTCCACTCGGCATGATGAAGGCCGAACTCCAGAGACTCGCCAGCGATATAACTACGAGAGCTAACGAGTAGAAGCTAATCCAATTCCAGGGTGACTCCTGGTGCACCTCACTTCGGGTGACATCTCCGATCACCGGGCTCGTTGGTAAAGTCCCCATCAACTCGGAGTTTGCCAGTGAGTTTGGCGGGCGCCTCAAGTACCTCGATCAGGAACTTCGACGCGCGAATTGGCGACCAGATGTCTTACTAAGCGATCTAGCGTTAACTCCTGAGTGCGACAACACGGATCACTTACGGTGGCTCGCTATCGAGATCCAGAAACTGGCAACCGCGCTTCCGGTAACGTAGACGTGGCTCCGAGCTATTACACCGTCGCCAGCGCAGCAACCTCAAACTCGAAGTCCTCGATCACTGCATTCGCGAGGAGCTTCTGACACATTTCGCGGACGGCAGTGGTCGCGTCGGCTTCGGAGGCGGCTTCGAGCGTGATGTCGATGCGCTTGCCGGCGCGGACGGTCTGGACGCCGGTGAAGCCGAGCGACTGCAGGCCGCCGGCGACCGCGAGGCCCTGCGGGTCGTTCACCAGCGGGCGGAGCATCACGTTCACGTGGGCGATGTAGCGGGGCATCGGGACTCCTCAGTCGCTGATCAGGCTGCGGGCGGCGGCAGGTCGTCGCCGGTGATGCGTCGGTACGCCTCGATGTAGCGCGCGGAGGTCGAGGCAACGATCTCGGGGGGCAGCACCGGGGCGGGGGGCGACTTCGACCAGCCGGTGGCCGTGAGCCAGTCGCGCAGCGGCTGCTTGTCGAACGAGAGCTGGTCGTGACCGGGCTCGTACTGGTCGGCGGGCCAGAAGCGGCTCGAGTCCGGCGTCATCACCTCGTCGACCAGCACCGGCTCACCGTCGAGCATGCCGAACTCGTACTTCGTGTCGGCGACGAGAATGCCGCGTTCCGCGCAGACATGCGCCCCGTAGCGGTAGAGGGCCAACGAGCGCAGTTTCACCGCGTTCGCCGCCGCTTCGCCGATCAGCGCCTCGACTTCCTCGTAGGTCATAGGCGCGTCGTGGGCAGGTGGCTCAGCCTTCGAGCTAGGCGTGAACAGCGGGTCCATCAGGCGGTCGCACATCTTCAGGCCGGGCGGGATCACGTTGCCGGACACCGCGCCGGTGGCGAGGTAGTCCTTCCAGCCACTGCCGGTGATGAAGCCGCGCACAACGCACTCGACCGGCAGCACTTCGGCACGACGCATCACCATGCTTCGCCCGAAGTAGCGAGGGTCCGTCACACCAAACTCTGCGGCGTTCGACGCGTCGAGGATGCCGATGAAGGCGTTGGGAACGACCTCGGACGTGCGTGCGTACCAGTAGGCGGAGAGGCGGGTGAGCACCTCGCCCTTGCGCGGGATGCCGTTGGGCATCACCACGTCGAATGCGGACATGCGGTCGGTAGCGACGAGTAGCAGGCGGTCGCCTGGCAGCGCGTACAGGTCACGCACCTTGCCCTGGTGCACTTTCGGCAACGGCAGGTCCGTCGTGAGCATCGGCTCGGCAGATGTCGAGTTCATCGCGCAGCCTCCTTCGCGGGCTTCCTCGGAGCGACCGGCTCCAGCAGGCCGATGCGACGGAAGGTGTCGTCCACCCACGTGAGGAACGCCTGCGGGTCGAAGATGGCGGCGAGTTGCTGCGCCGTGAGCCGCTGGCCTACCTCGGGGTCGGCGTCGAGCAGTGCGCGCAGCGGGCGCTCGTCGCGCCACGCGGTCATCGAGTTGCGCTTCACAATGTTATAGGCGGCCTCGCGGGTCATGCCGGACTCCAGCAGCGCGTTGAGCACCTTCGAGGAGTAGATGAGGCCCTGCGTCCGCTCCAGGTTGCGGGCCATCCGCTCCGGGTAGACGACAAGACCGTCCATGACGCCGGTGAAGATGTGCAGCGCGTAATCGAGCAGTCCGCAGGCGTCCGGCAGGATGATCCGCTCAGCACTCGAGTGCGAAATGTCGCGCTCGTGCCATAGGGCGACATTCTCGAGGGCGGTCACAGCGTGGCCGCGCAGCACGCGCGCGATACCGCAGACGCGCTCGCACAACTCGGGGTTGCGCTTGTGCGGCATCGAGGACGAGCCGGTCTGGCTGCCCTCGTCGAACGGCTCCTCGGCTTCGAGGATGTCCGTGCGCTGGAGCCCGCGGATCTCCGTTGCGAACTTTTCGAGGGATGCGCCGACCCCCGCGAGTACCTCGATGTAGAAGGCGTGGCGGTCGCGCTGAATGATCTGCGTCGTTACCTTCGCCACCTCGAGGCCGAGCGCCTCGCAGGCGTACTCCTCGACACTCGGCGGGACCGAGGCGTGCGTACCGACAGGACCGGACATCTGGCCGACCGCGATCTGCTTCCAGGCCAGCGCGAGGCGTTCCTCCTGGCGTCGGAGTTCTTCGACCCACACGGCGAGCTTCATCCCAAAGGTGGTGGGCTCCGCGTGGACGCCGTGCGTGCGGCCGATGCAGACCGTGTCCTTGTGCTTCAGCGCCTGCCGCGCGATCACCTCGCGAAGTCGTACGACACCCGCGGTGATCAGGTCGAGCGCCTCGACCATCTGGAGGCAGGTGGCGGTGTCCCACACGTCGTTCGAGGTGAGCCCGTAGTGGACCCAGCGCGACTCGGGCCCGAGCGACTCCGCGACGGAGCGCAAGAACGCGGTGACATCGTGGTGGGTCTCCTCGATGTAGCGGTTCACGGCTGCTACATCGACCTTCGCGTTCGCGACGACCTTGGCGACGTCCGAGGCAGGGACGACGCCCTCGACGCCCCACGCCTGCACGGCGGCGACTTCGACCTTCAACCACAACTCGAACTTGCGGTCGTCCGACCAGATGTAGGTCATCTCAGGACGGGAATATCGAGGGATCATCGGCGCACCTCCGGGAAGACGGGCGCAACCCAGCACAGATCGAGGTTAGTCGTAGTCATGCGCGAACTCCTCACGGACCGGCGCGAAGACTTCGATCAGTCGGGACGCCTCGATGGCGCGGACGAGGTGCAGCGCGCCACCGGGGATCAGGTAGCCGCCGCCCAGCGTGACCTCGCGCTCAGGGGCACCCTCGCCGCCGACTCGCAGCACGATGCGCCCGCTGACGACGGTGCCAGACTGCTCGTAAGGGTGCGTGTGCTCCGGCACCACGGCGCCCGCCGCAACGTCGAACTGGCAGAGCGTGAGGTTGTCGCCAGACGCCAGCGTGCGGCGAGTCACACCGGGGAACACCTCGATGGCGCGCATCGCCTCGGCCGATCGGACGAGCGGCTCGCTCACAGGGCTTCGCCTCCTCGCGCGGCCGGGACGGCCGGAGCAGCGCCGAGGATCGCGTGTGTGAAATCGAAGGCGACGCGGTTACGCTCGTGCTGGTCGCCAAAGAGCGCCCCGGCACCGTCGCCGGCGTCCACTTCGTGCGCGAAGCGTGCCGCTGCGACATCGAGGGCGGCCCGCACTTCGTCGATGCGCGCGCGGTCGACATCGGCGGCGCGGAGGTTGCGGATCCGGAACTCGCGGTTGCCGTTCAGCGCCCACAGCACAGCCGTCGCACGGTCGCCTCGGCTGCCACCCCACGCGGCGATGAAGTGCAGGCACGGCGGGCGCTCGCCCGGCACCTGGGCCGATGGCAGTGCGTCGAGGTCGATGCGTTTCCGGCACTCACGCATGGGGCAGCGCACTTCGGTGGTCATCGAGGGCTCGCGATGGTGAGCGGCTCGTCGGCGCGCGCGGCAATGTCGGTGCGGTAGTAGGCACCCTCGAAGCGGATGCGGCGCACGTTGTCGTAGGCGTGCGCGCGCGCCTCGGCGACTGTCGCCCCGCTGGCCACGACGCAGAGCACGCGCCCACCGGCGGTCACGAGGCGGCCCTGACGATCGTGCTTGCCACCCGCGATAAACACCTGCACGTCGTCGTCGATATCACCGATGCCCTCGACCGGGTGACCGGTGGTGTACGTGCCGGGGTAGCCACCGGAGGCCATCATCACGCCCACGGTCGCGACGTCGCCCCACTCCACAGGCACCTCGGCGAGACGGTCGTGCGCGATGGCGTCGCAGATCGCGAGGAGGTCGCTGCGCAGTTTCGGCAACAGCACCTCGGCCTCGGGGTCGCCGAAGCGGGCGTTGAACTCGACGACCTTCGGGCCGCCGCTCGTGACCATGATGCCGGGGTAGAGCACACCCTTGAACGAACGGCCTGCAGCGCGGAGGGCATCGAGAGCGCGCTCCGTGACCTGCGTGCGGATCGCCTCGGCGACCGGGGCATCGAGCCAGCCCGGCGGCGAGTAGACGCCCATGCCGCCGGTGTTCGGGCCGCGGTCGCCGTCGAGCGCGGGCTTGTGGTCACAGGAGAACGGCATGTGCCGCACGGTCACGCCGTCCGAGAACGCGTGCGCCGAGGTCTCCCGGCCGTACATGCGCTCCTCGATCACCACGCGCGCGCCCGCGGCACCGAAGGCACTTCCGCGCATCGCAGCATCGATGGCAGCGACCGCCTGCTCGGTGTTGTCGCAGACGGTCACACCCTTACCGAGCGAGAGGCCGTCCGCCTTCACGACACACGGCCCGCGGAGACTCCACGCGTACTCGATGGCGCGCTCAGGGTCATCGAAGGCAGCACTCGCGGCGGTCGCGATGCCAGCGTCGCGCATCAGTGACTTCGCGTACGACTTCGACCACTCGATCTCGTCAGCGGCCTTCGTCGGGCCGAACGCGGCGATCCCCGCTGCCGTCAGCGCGTCCACGACCCCCGCCGCGAGCGGATCGTCCGGCGCGACCACGACGAGGTCGGCCTTCACGCGTTCGGCGAGCGCTACGACCTCAGCGGGTTCGGTGATGCGGACGCCCTCGACACTCTCGCCAAACATCGAGGTGCCTGCGTTGCCGGGGGCCACCCACAGTTTGCCCATGAGCGGGGACTGCGCGAGCCGCCAGGCGATGGCGTGCTCACGTCCACCCGACCCCAGCAGGAGGACGTTCATTCCCACTCGATCGTCCCGGGAGGCTTCGAGGTGATGTCGTAGACGACGCGGTTGATCTCCCGCACTTCATTGGTGATGCGATTGGAGATCTTGGCGAGCAGGTCGTACGGGAGGCGCGCCCAGTCCGCTGTCATCGCGTCTTCGGCCTCGACGCAGCGGATCGCGACGGTGTGGCCGTACGTGCGGAAGTCGCCCTGCACACCGACCGACTTCGTGTCCGTGAGGACGGCGAAGGCCTGCCAGAGGTCGTAGTAGACCTGCGCCTTCTTGATCTCGTCCATCACGATCCAGTCCGCGCGGCGGAGGATGTCCAGTTTGTCGCGGGTCACCTCGCCGATGATGCGAATCGCGAGGCCCGGGCCGGGGAACGGCTGGCGGTACACCATCTCGTCCGGCAGGCCGAGTTCCTTGCCGACCCGTCGCACTTCGTCCTTGAACAGGTTGCGCAGGGGCTCGATCAGCGTGAGACGCATGTCCTTCGGCAACCCGCCGACGTTGTGGTGCGTCTTGATCTTCGCCGCGGCGTTGTTGCCGGTGGACGCAGACTCGATGACGTCCGGGTAGGTCGTCCCCTGCACGAGGAAGTCGACCTGCCCGAGGGAGCGCGTCTCGTCCTCGAAGAGGCGGATGAACGTCTCGCCGATCCGCTTCCGCTTCGTCTCCGGGTTGGTCACCTCGGCGAGTTGCGTGAGGAAACGGTCGGTCGCGTCCACGTGGCGCAGTTTGATCGCCATGTGCTTCGTGAAGGTCTCGACGACACGCTCGGCCTCGCCCATCCGGAGCAGGCCGTTGTCGACGAAGATGCACGTCAGTTGGTCGCCGACCGCTCGGTGCACCATCGCGGCTGCGACGGCAGAGTCGACACCGCCCGAGAGCGCGCAGATCACCTGGCCGCCCCCGACCGCCTTCTTGATGGCCGCGACGGATTCCTCGACGAAGTTCCCGGCGGTCCACTCACCTCGACAGCCCGCGACCTCAAAGAGGAAGTTGCGGATCAGGGTGTCGCCCTGCGGGGTGTGGACGACCTCCGGGTGGAACAGGATGCCGAAGTATTTCGCGCCGTCGGTCATCACGGCCACGGGGGCGTTGTCCGACTGCGCGATGCCTCGGAACCCGGGGGGCAACTGCGTCACCTTGTCGCCGTGCGAGGCCCAGACCGGTAGCGAGGCGGGCAGTCCCTTCAGCAGCGGGTTGGCGGCCTCCGTCAGGTTGAGGATCGCGTGCCCGTACTCGCGCTCATCCGATGGCTCGACACGCCCGCCGAGGGTATGCGTGAGCAGCTGCATCCCGTAGCAGATGCCGAGGACTGGCACGCCCGAGTTGATGACATAGGCGGGGAGCGTCGGCGCACCGTCGTCGTACACGGAGGACGGGCCGCCGGAGAGGATGAACGATTTCACCCGAAGGTGGTTCAACTTCGATGCCGGGGTGTCCCAGGGCACCATCTCGGAGTAGACGTTCGCCTCGCGGATTCGGCGGGTGATGAGCATCGAGAACTGGGAGCCGTAGTCGAGGACCACGACCGTCTCCGGTGCATTCGGAGCGGGGGTAAGGAGAGCGCCCGGCTCGCGTGCGCCTGCGACTTCGAGGTACGTTGCGACCTCGGTATCACCGGAAGTGCGAACCCGATCCGCCGGGGCGGAGATATCGGTCGTATCGACCATCAGACTTGCCTGACCGGGGAGAGCGCCGCTAGGCACAGATGGTACCGGCGCCCCCTCCGAGGGGTCAACGCGAATCTGCGAGGCCTCATGAACGATTCGCTCGCTCGCCTCCCTCGCAAGGTCGTCTCCGGCGCCATGCTGCTGCTGGACGAGGCGGGCCGGCTCCTCATCCTGAAACCCACATATAAGGACGGCTGGGAGATCCCCGGCGGGCTGGCCGAGGCTGGCGAGTCGCCCTGGCAGGCCGCCCACCGCGAGGTCCTCGAGGAAGTCGGCCTCGACCGGGAGGCCGGCGCGCTGCTCTCCGTCGAGTGGCGCCCCCCGATGGAGAACGTCGGCGACGGCGTCCACTTCATCTTCGACGGTGGCCTTGTCACCGCCGCACAGGCTGCCTCGCTGCGCCTCCAGGCCTCCGAGATCGCCGAGGCCCGCTTTCTCCCGCCGGAGGAGGCGTGTGCCCTCCTCCCTGGCCGCCTTGCCGCCCGCGTGCGCCCCGCGCTCGCGGTCCGCCCGCACGGTCCGCCGGTCTACCTCGAAGCGGGGCACACCCGAGGCGGCCCGGGCTACGTCGGGGCACCCGAGGCGGAGCAGGCGCACCTCGACGCGCTCGTCACGCCGCACGGTGACCCGTTCGCCCATTTCGATGCGTGGTACGCGGAGGCCGCTGCGGTCGATCCGCAGGCGCAGGCCGTGAACCTCGCGACCGCGGATGCGCGAGGCCGCCCGAGCAGCCGGATGGTGCTCGTCCGCAACTGGTCACCGGCCGGCTTCGAGCTCTACACCGACACTGAGTCGCGCAAGGGACTCGACCTCGCCGCGAACCCGTTCGGCGCGCTGTGCTGGCACTGGAAGGCGCCACTGCAACGACAGGTGCGCGTCGAGGGGCGCATCGAGCGGTTGCCGGAGGCCTCGGCTGAGGCGTACTGGCAGTCACGCCCGCGCGCGCAACTGCTCGGGCGCGTGACCTCGCACCAGTCGCAGCCGGTAGGCAGCCGCGAGGCACTCCTCGGGGCCTTCTCCGCCGACGCAGCGCTCCATCCCGGTCCGGATCGTCCGCCGCGCCCGGCACGCTGGGGCGGCTACCTCGTCATCCCTGAACGCTTCGAGTTCTGGGTCCACGACGACGACCGCTTCCACCGCCGCCTCGAGTACGCGCGGACCGGCGAGGGCTGGGCGACACGAGTGCTGCAGCCGTAGGACCCGGGTGGGGGCGAGCAGCGCACCCCTGCGATACGATTCGAGTCCACTCGAAACATTCGATGCAGCACGGCGGGAGGCCAGCACGATGCGGATCGCCATCGGCAGCGACCACGCCGGCTTTGACCTCAAGACGCTGCTCGCGGACGAACTCCGCGCGCTCGGTGACGAGGTCGTGGACTTCGGCACCAACTCCACCGAGTCCTGCGACTACCCGGACATCGCGCTCCCACTCGCCGAGGCGGTGGCGGCCGCAAAACACGACTTCGGCGTCCTGATCTGCTCGAACGGTGTGGGGCCCTCGATCGTCGCGAACAAGGTGCATGGCGTCCGCGCGGCCGTCTGCCACGATGTCTTCTCCGCCAAGCGTGCGCGTGAGCACACGGACGTGAACGTCCTCTGCCTCGGCGCGTGGGCCATCGGGCGGGGCGCGGCCTCCGAGGTGCTGCGTGCCTTCCGCGACGCGCGCTTCGAAGGCGGGCGCCACGAGGCCCGGCTCGCGAAGGTGCGCGCGATCGACGACCAGACGCGCGCTGGCCAGCGCGCTGGCGCCTAACCATCACCCTCGTCAGTCGAGACGCCTCGTGAACCGCGCCTCGAAGCAGGCAACCCGCGTGCTCAGCACATTCAACGCGGTGCGAGGGCTGGCGCAGGCGGGCGCACGCGTCGCCGCAAAGCGCGGCTTCCCACGGGTCGAAGGCCGTATGGCGGTCCGAGGCGTCTCCGCTGAAATGCAGATCGTCCGCGACCACCACGGCGTCCCGCACGTCTTTGCGGTCACGGAGGCGGACGCCCTCTTCGGGCAGGGGTTCGTCCACGCGCAGGACCGCCTGTTTCAGATGGCCGGCGCACGACGCCTCGCATCTGGACGGCTCGCCGAAGTCCTCGGGCCGATAGCCCTCGGCAGCGACCGGTTCATGCGCCGTGTGGGCCTCCACCGGGCCGCAGCCCTCGACGCTGCCGGGCTCGACGCCGACTTTCACGGCCTGCTGTCCGCCTACTGCGCCGGCGTGAACGAGGGCGCACGCACGCTGCCGGAACTCCCACCGGAGTTCTCCGTCATCGGCCCCTGGACACCATGGACGCCGCAGGACGCGATGCTTGTCGGGCGGTTGGTGCTCTTTGGCTTCGCCGGAAACTGGGACAGCGAGCTGCTGCGCGAGCGCCTGCTGCGCGCCCTCGGGCCGGAGCGGGCCGCACAGGTCGATCCGACGCATCCCAACTACGGCACGGTCACCGGCGAGCCGCATATGGATGGCAGCGCCGTCGAACGCCTTGCACGCGCGTATCGCGACGCGGTCGCGCACGGACTACCGCACGGGGGCGCCTCGAACGCGTGGGCGGTGGACGCCACACGCTCCGTCTCCGGCGCACCGCTACTCGCCTCCGACCCGCACCTGGAGGTGCGCATGCCGGGGCTGTTCCACGTCACGCACCTCCGCGGCGGGGTGCTGAACGCCATCGGCGCGGACGTTCCGGGCGTCCCGGGGATCGCCATTGGCCATACCGCGGAACTCGGGTGGGGGATCACCGCCGGGATGGCGGACGTCGCCGACTGCTACCTCGAAACGTTCGACCCGGCTTCCCCGATCCGGTACCAGACGCCCGCGGGCTGGGTCGAGGCCGAGGAGGTCGTCGAGCGGATCCACGTGCGTGGGGCCTCGCCGGTGGACGAACGCGTCCTGATCACCCGCCACGGCCCGATCGTCGGCCCCGCCCTCGATGGCGAGACGCGCGCGATCGCACTGCGCTCGACCGCCCTCGAACCCGGTGACCTGATCGAGGCGTTCTTCGCCGTGCTGCGCTCGCACTCGGTCGAGGAGTTCTCGGCGGCCCTCGACCAGTGGCCGGGGACGACGTTCAACTTCGTCTACGCCCATCGAGATGGGCGCACCGGGTACCGCTTCGCGGGCCGTGTCCCTCGCCGCGCCGCGGGCGACGGCCTGCTCCCGACGAACGGGGCGCGCTCGGATGGGCCGCCTGCGCCGCTGCCGCCCGATGCGATGCCGCGTCTCACCTCGCCAGCCTCGGGGTACGTGGTCAGCGCGAACCAGGCGCCGGGCGGTCGCTACGAACTGGGCGAGGAGTGGTGCCAGCCGGTGCGTGCGGAGCGCGTCGCAGCGCTCATCCAGGCGCAACCGATGCATGACCCCAGTTCGTTCCAGGCGATCCAGACGGACCGGTACAACGCGAACCTCGTGCGGCTGCGCGACCTGCTGATCGAGCGGGGAGCGGTCGCTCAGCCCGAAGGCCCGATGCTCGAGCGCTGGGACGGACGCCTCGATCCCGCGAGCGCAGGGGCGGCGGTGGTGCAAGCGACCTACCGCGAACTCGCCCGCGCGATGGCGCTGCGTGCCGCCGGGCCGTCCGCCGACACGGTGCTCGGGCGAGGATTGTCCGGCGTGAACGGCCTGGGCTCGTTCCACTTCCGCATCCAGGGCGAACTCGTCGCCGCCGCCGAGGCCTCGAAGTCCCCGTGGTTCGACGGATCTGCTGATCGCGACCGCCAGCTCGCCGGAGCGGCCGCGCGCGCGGTGGAGCGTCTGCGTCGCGACTTGGGGGACGACCCGGGCCGCTGGCGCTGGGGTGCGCTCCACCACATCGAATTCACCCACCCGCTGCGCTCAGTCCCCGGCCTCGGGAAGTGGCTCTCGCGCGGCCCGTACCCCTTCGGCGGCGATGTGAACACGGTGGCCCAGAGCGCCGAGGCGATCTGGCGCGACACCGGCGAGGTGCTGGTCGCACCGGGCTACCGGCAGATCCTCGACCTCGCGGACTGGGACCGCGCGCGATTCATCCTGCCCACCGGAAACAGCGGCATCCCCGGCCACCCGAGGTATGACGACTGCATCGCCGACTTCCTCGCCGGGCGGTACCGGCCGCTGCTCTACACACGCGCCGCCATCGAGGCCGCTGCCGAGACGCGCCTCGTCCTGGCGACCAGCGGCATACCACGAGTCGTGGGGCCCGCATGACCATCGACGGCACCCTTGCGTCGCGTGCCGAGCGTTACCGCGCCCTCGTGCGCGATGAGATGCGCGTGGTGGTGGGCGACTCCCCGGACGGGCTGTACGCGTGGATGCGCTACCACCTCGGCTGGGAGGACATCGAGGGTCATCGTGAGGCGGCCTCGGGCGGGAAGTTGATGCGCCCCGTGGCCGTGCTGCTGGCTGCCGAGGCCTGTGGTGGGCGCGCGGAGCAGGCGGTCGCCGCCGCCACCGCGGTTGAACTCGTCCACAACTTCTCGCTGCTCCACGACGACGTGGAGGACCGCAGCGACTTCCGGCGCGGCCGCGCCAACCTCTGGACGTTCGCCGGGGTGGCGCAGGCGATCAACACGGGCGATGGGATGTTCACCGTCGCCCGCCTCGCGACCTACCGGCTGCTCGATGCTGGCATCCCCGCCGAGCGTGCCGTACTCGCCATGCGCGAACTCGACGAAGCCTGCCTCCGCCTCGTCGAGGGCCAGTACCTCGATATCTCCTTCGAGACGCGGATCGATGTCACGCAGGACGAGTACTGGCAGATGGCTGCGGGGAAGACCGCCGCGATGTTCGCCGCACCGTTCGCGATGGGCGCAACAATCGCCGGCGCCGAGCCACGCGTCGTCAACGCGTTCCGGGAGTTCGGGCGGCACATCGGCCTCGCGTTCCAGGCCGTCGATGACATCCTGGGCATCTGGGGGGACTCCGCCGTCACCGGCAAGCCGGTCGGGGACGACCTGCTCTCCCGCAAGATGACCTGCCCCGTGATCGCCGCCCTGGACGCCGGCGGCGACGCCTCGATGTTGCTGCGGCGCGCCTACGAGCAGCCGCCGCGTACCGGCGAAGACGTCGCACCGCTCGCGGCGCTGGTCGCGGAGACAGGTGCGCGCGCCCTGACGCAGACGATGGCGGAGCGCGAGGAAGCAGCGGCGCTCCAGGCGCTGCACGATGGTGGAGTGACTTCGGACGTGATCGCGTGGTGTACGGAGTTCGCTCACGCAGCCGTGGTGAGGGTGACGTAGTCTCGTCTACATAACGCATCGAGACATTGCCGCTCGAATCCGGCGGTCTCTATGATCGGGCGGCGCTGCGCGCTCCCCGCGCAGCCGTGAGGGAATTCGTGCACAAGCAGACCATCCGCGACATCGACGTCACCGGGCAGCGGGTCTTCCTGCGTGTCGACTACAACGTCCAGTTCGACGACGACACGATCCTGGACGACTACCGCCTGCAGGAGTCGCTCCCGACGATCCGCCTCCTCCTGGAGCGCGGCGCGAAGGTGATCATCTGCTCCCACCGAGGCCGTCCCGGCGGACGGGTGGTGGAGGAACTCCGGAACGAACCCGTGGCCCGTCACCTCTCCGCGCTGCTTGGCCGGCCAGTGACCTCCGTCCGCGACTGCGTAGGCCCCGAGGTGGAGCGTGTCGTCGCGGGCATGCAGCCGGGCGATGTGGTCCTGCTGGAGAACGTGCGGTTTTACGCCGAAGAGGAGGCGAACGACCGCGAGTTCTCGCGCAAACTCGCCTCGCTGGCGGACGTGTTCGTCTCGGACGCTTTCGGTACCGCGCATCGCGCGCACGCCTCAGTCGTGGGGATCGCCGAGTTCCTCCCCGGGGTCGCGGGTCTGCTGATGGAGCGAGAACTCGAATACCTCGGCAAGGTCGCGGTGAACCCGGAGCGGCCATTCGCCATCATCCTGGGTGGGGCGAAGGTCGCCGAAAAACTCGCGATCCTGAAGAACCTTTCCGACCAGGCCGACCTGATCTGCATCGGCGGCGGTATCGCGAACACCTTCCTCAAGGCCCAGGGCATCGACGTCGGCGCTTCGCTGGTCGAAGACGACCGGATCGAGGACGCACTGGAGGTCATGCGCATGGCCGCCATGAGGAAGGACCTCCGATTGCTCATGCCGACGGATGTCGTCATCGCGAACGCCGCGGGCGAGCGCATTAACACGGTGTCCGTGAACCGCGTCCCCCCGGAGTGGCGCATCCTCGACCTCGGTCGCCAAACGATCGATGACATGCGCGACGCGCTCTCCACGATGAAAACCGTCGTATGGAACGGCCCGATCGGCTTCTTCGAGCGGCCGCCATTCGACCGGGGCTCGATCGACCTCGCACGGATCCTCGCCGACCTCGTCAGCGCCACGACCGTCGTCGGCGGTGGCGAGACTGCTGCGGCCGTCGCCCGGGCGGGCGTCAGCAACCGCATCTCCCACGTCTCCACGGGTGGCGGGGCCTCCCTCGAACTGCTTGAGGGACGCATCCTGCCAGGCGTGGCCGTCCTGCGCGAGCGTGCCGACTAGGCATAGGCGGTCAGGCGAGCGCACGCGTAGGATCGGGCGATGGAACTCGACCTGATTCGCCGTCTCTCCCAGCCCGCTGACACCAAGGTGATCCTCTGCGTCCTCGATGGGCTGGGCGGCATGCCCGGCCGGCGCGGCCGCACGGAACTCGAAGAAGCCAACACGAGGAACCTCGACCGGCTGGTCGCGGAAGGCAGCATCGGCCGGACGTTGCCGGTCGGCTTCGGGATCACGCCGGGCTCCGGGCCGGGGCACATGGCGCTCTTCGGATACGACCCGCTCGTCTACGAGATCGGCC
Source organism: Chloroflexota bacterium (assembly GCA_947446155.1). The sequence goes on from CANFFZ010000009.1 coordinate 27,443, forward strand.
GGGGCGCCCTCGAGTCCACCGGCATCGGCTTCGAGATCGGGCCGGAGGACATCACCGCGCGGGGCAACCTCTGCACCCTCGATGGTGTGGGCCTGATCACCGACCGCCGAGCCGGCCGCTTGCCCACCGCGCAGACCGAGGCGATCTGCGCGCAACTCCAGACGATCACGCTGCCCGGTGTCCAGACCTTCGTGCAGGCAGTCCAGGATCAGCGCTTCATCCTCGTCCTGCGCGGGCCGGGCCTCTCCGACCAGATCACCGAGACCGACCCCCAGCGCGAGGGCGTCCCACCCATCGTCTGCGCCGCGACGGCGCCTGCGGGCGACCTCACCGCCGCGCTGGTCCGCGAATGGGTGACGAAGGCGACCTCGATGCTGGCGGGGCAGGAGCGCGCCAACGGGGTACTGCTCCGCGGCTGGTCGGGACGCCCGAATGTGCCGCCGTTCCCTGAACTCTGGAAACTCCGAGCCGCCGCCGTCACCGTCTACCCGATGTATCGAGGCGTCGCGCGCCTCGTGGGGATGGACGTGGTCGACGGCGGCCACAACCTCGACGAGCAGATCGCGGCGATCCGGGCCCACTGGGACCAGTACGACTTCTTCTTCCTGCACTACAAGTACACGGACTCGGCCGGCGAAGACGGTGACTTCCAGCGCAAGGCGGACGCCATCGAGGCATTCGACCGTGCGGTACCGGACATCCTCGCGCTCGGCCCGGATGTCCTCGTCGTGACCGGCGACCACTCCACGCCCTCCGCGATGGCGGCGCACTCGTTCCACGCCGTGCCGATCGTGGTGTGGGGGAAGGATGTCCGGCGCGACCACCTCAGCCACTTCAACGAGGTCGCCGCACGCGAGGGCGAACTCGGTCAGTTCCCCGCGAAGGAAGTGCTCCCGATCGCCTTCGGACACGCGGGACGCCTCGCGAAGTTCGGCGCGTAGCGATGGCGCGCGTCCCTGTCGTCGGCGGGAACTGGAAGATGCACACGGCCCGCGGGGAGGCCGTCGCGCTGCTCTCCGCGCTTCGACGCGAACTTGATGGACTCGCTGGCGCTCAGGTGGTGATCTGCCCGCCCGCACCCTGGCTCGGCGACGCTGCCGACGCCCTCGCTGACACGACCCTCGAGGTTGGCGCCCAGGACGTGTACTGGGAGCCGAAGGGCGCGTTCACCGGAGCCGTCAGCGCGCCCATGCTGGCGAGTGTGGCCTCATGGGTGATCGTGGGGCACTCCGAGCGCCGATACCTGTTCGGCGAGACCGCCGAGGAGACCAACGCCAAACTGCGCGCTTCGCTCGCTGCGGGCCTGCGTCCCATCCTCGCGGTCGGCGAGCGCCAGGAGGAGATCGGGCGTGTCGCCGACGTCCTGGCCGCCCAACTGACCGAGGGCTTCCGCGGCATCGAGCGGCTACCGGCGGAGGTCGTGATCGCATATGAGCCGGTGTGGGCCATCGGGACTGGCCTCGCGGCCACGCCGGACGACGCCCAGACGCGCTGCGCCCTCATCCGCACGATGCTCGCCGAACGCTTCACTGCGGCCTCCGCGGACGCCTGCCGCATCCAGTACGGCGGCTCGGTGATCACGGGGAACATCGAGGACTACGCAAGGCAGCCGGACATCGATGGCGCACTCGTCGGCGGGGCGTCGCTGGACGCGGCGGCGTTCGCCGCCATCTGTCGCGCGGTCGCAGCCGCGTAGGACCCGCGATGTCCCACCCACACCACCTCGTCGTACTCGTCGGGCCGACGGCGTCCGGCAAGACCGCCGTCGCCATCGAGGCGGCACGACGCCTCAATGGCGGCGTGGAGATCGTGTCTGCCGACTCGCGACAGGTGCGTCGGGAGATGGTCATCGGTACCGCCGCACCCACCGAGGCTGAACTGGCGGCGGTGCCACATCACGCGATCGCCACCGTCGCGCCGGACGCCCCATACGCCGTCGTGGACTGGCTCCTCGAGGCGCGCGCGGCCCTCGACTCGATCTGGTCGCGCGGCAGGCTGCCGCTGCTCGTCGGCGGCACCGGCCAGTACGTGTGGGCGCTGCTCGATGGCTGGTCGATGCCCGCCGTCGAGCCGGACGTGGCGCTGCGCGCGGAGTTCGAGACGTACGCCAGCGAGCACGGGGCAGACGCGCTCCACGCACGCCTCGGTGCGCTCGATCCCGCCTCGGCAACTCGTATCGACGCGCGGAACATCCGGCGCGTCGTGCGGGCACTCGAGGTCGTCACGGTCACCGGGGCGCCGGTCCCAGCCCTCGAGCCGCGCGACCCGGGCTTCACGTGGGGTGGCGTCGGCCTCCAATGGGAGCGCGCACCGCTCCATGCGCGCGCTGACGCGCGCGTCGTCGCGATGTTCGAGGCGGGCCTGGTGGCGGAGGCCCGAGCGCTCGCCGAGCGCTACGGGCGCGGGTTCCCGGCGCTCTCCTCGATCGGGTACCGCGAGGCGTTGGGAGTCCTCGACGGCACCCTGACTGAGGCGGAAGCGGTGCGCCAGACGCAGATTGCCACCCATCGACTGATCCGGATGCAGGCGGCGTGGTTCCGGCTGGACGATCCACGCATCGAATGGGTGCCCGGGGGCGACATCGAGGCCGCCGTGGGCGCTGTTGAGCGGGCAGCACGGCCGCCCGTACCATGATCGACCACACCCACACGGAGGGCTGACGATGCCGAACCCCACGGGGCGGCCGTTCCCATTCTGGAAGATGCACGGTGCCGGCAACGACTTCGTCGTCGCCGAGACGGATCGCCTCGACATCTCCGATGAGGCATGGGGCGCCCTCGCGATCGAGGTTTGCGACCGTCACCAGGGTATCGGCGCGGACGGCCTGATCCTCGTGCAGCCCTCGAAGACCGCCGACCGCAAGATGCGCATCTTCAACGCGGACGGGTCCGACGGCGAGATGTGCGTGAACGGCATCCGCTGCTTCACGAAGTTCTGCCTCGACCGCGGCCTCGTGACCGCCCCGGACGGGCGCGTCCTCGTGGAGACCGGTCCCGGCCTGATCCCCACGACCGCCACCCGAGGTGCGGACGGCCTCGTCTCCCATGTCCGCGTGGAAGCGGCCGTCCCCAACCTCGACCCGCGCGCCTCTGGCGTCATGATCGACCGCGCGGCGCCCGTCCTCGACTTCGAGGTGACGACGAAGGACATGGCCGGTGCGAGCGTGCAGCGCGTCGCCCTCGTCTCGATGGGGAACCCGCACGCCGTGCAGTTCATCGATGGCTCGCCGGCGGACTACCCGCTGGAGCGCATCGGCCCGCAGATGGAGCACCATCCCGTCTTCACGCAGCGCACCAATTACGAGGTCGTACACGTCCTCGACCGTGCGAACATCGAGATGCGCGTGTGGGAGCGGGGCGTCGGTGAGACGCAGGCGTGTGGCTCCGGCGCGTGCGCGGTGATGGTGGCCGCCCGCGCCCGAGGCCAGGCCGACGACGACGTGCAGATCCACCTTCCGGGTGGCACGCTGCGCATCCAGTGGGGGGGCGAAGGCCCGGTGATCCTGACCGGACCCGCCACATTCGTATTCGAAGCGGAGTGGACGAGATGAATGAGCGCCAGCGAATCGCCGACGCGCAGCCGTTCCTTCTGCGGAACATGCCCATGCGACCTCGACACCGCGAGGGGCTGCTGGCCACACCCGGCACCATCCACCTGACGGACTCCCGAGGCGAGATGATGCTGGTGCCGCAGCGCGGCCAGTACCACCTCCACTGGGCCTACAACGACATCGAGTCGATGCGACTGCTCTTCCCGAAGATGTGGAACCAGGTCCGGCGGCAGATCGACCCGGACCGCGCAGATCACGTGCACCTCGACCTCGTTGAGGTGCAGAACCGCGACTGGTTCGACGCGATGCTGAACGACGCCGACTTCTTCTTCTTCGCGGAGTGGATGGAGATGATCCACCCCGACCTCGACCCCAAGCACGTCCCGGAGTTCCCGGACGGCGTGAAGATGCGCCGTGCCACGGACGCCGACCTGGACGCCTTCTCCGAGATCTGGTCGGACGCGTACGGCGACCTGAACGACGGCGAACGCACCTTCGAAGCCATGGTCGAGGCGGTCACCTGGGCCGGCGCACTCGAGGCGGACGGCAAGGTCGTCGCGTTTGCGATGAACGGCCCGGTCGAGGCGACCGAGGGCGAGATCCTCGCCGCCTGTGTCGCGCCGGACGCCTGGGGGAACGGCTACGGCCGGCTCGTCCTCGGTGCGGCGGCGTACCGCCACGCCTCGCAGGGTGCCGTTCGAGCGCGCATCCGCGTACGGCCGGACATCAAACCCGCGCTGAAGACCTGTGCCGACCTCGGCTTCCGCTTCCACCGCTCAGGCGTCGAGTTCCGGCGCCCTGTGGACGAAGCCGCGATCGCGCTCGCCCGCGAGGAGCGTCGCGTGGTCGGTGTGAAGGCGCGCTTCGGCGGCTGGCGCTAGCGCCGACCTCGGAAAGTCCCCGACGACAGTCGAGAGCAGAGAAAGGCCCCGCCATGAGGCTTGCGCAGCGCGTCGAGCAGTTGCCCCCGTACCTCTTCGCCCGCATCTCCCAGTTGATCGCGCAGAAGCGCGCGGAAGGTGTGGACGTCATCTCGCTGGGCATCGGCGACCCGGACGTCCCGACGCCGGAGTACCTGCTGGACGTCCTGCGGAAGGCCACCGCCGACCCCGCGAACCATCGCTACCCGGAG
>CANFFZ010000010.1 GCA_947446155.1 Chloroflexota bacterium
CCCAGACGCTGATGAAGCGAGCCTCAATCTTCATTTCCTCGCCACGCGGGTTGAGGCGAATGTGCGCGAGGCCGCCCATCACGACGGTGCCCGGGTACGTGCGTACCTCGACACCCTCGACCGAGTAGTTGGTGTACTTGCGACGTCCGGAGCGGAAGGCGTCGAGGAAGAAGTCGCGCGTATCCAGCGTGGCGCTGGAGTGGACGTAGGTGAAGTCGGGCGTCGTGAGGCGGTCGAGGACATCGGCGTCCCCGGTGACGAGGGCGGCGAGCCACGCGTCAGAGGCGGTGGTCACTTCGCGAATGATGTCGGTGGCGGTCACGCTCGGTTCCTTCTGCCGCTCACGCGGCGCTTGTTGGACGGGAGTCTGCGTGAGTGTTGCTATGTCTTGGTGTTGTCCCACGAGGCGATCTTCGCGGGGTGGACGCGGACGTAGGCTGCTCCGGTACGGGTCGTGGTCGGCAGTTGATCCTCGGCGGTGCCACGACGGCGAGCGCCCTCGCGCACGAGTTCGAGGACGGCGGCGGGGTCTTCGACCAGGGTGGCATCCCCTCGGATGACGACACCCTTCAGATCTTTCATTGCGCTACCGGACTCGACCGTCACGGCGACCTTCGGGTTGCGTGCGATGTTCACTTTCCGCTGGCCTCGCACCGGCAGTACGACGTCCTCGCCCTGGCGAAAGAAGCCGAGTGGCACCGCGTGGGGATAGCCGTCCTTGCCAATGGTGGAGAGCACGGCGTAACCGCCATGCGCATCCAGGTAGGCATTGACCTCGTCAGCTGTCATCTCGGCCATGGTGTCACCCCGTCTACCCGACGCTGAGCCGGGATGCGGATTATGCCACCGCCGTCGAGGGAAGCCAATCAGCGGTGCACAACGCGGTCGCCGGAGCGCAGGGCGAGACCCGCGTACCATCTGTTTGCGCCGTCACGTCCCCGAACCCCTTGCAGCCTCATCAGGAGCCCTCGTGCTGTCGCGTCCGTTCGTCGTCCTCTTCGCCGCGATGTTCGTCGCGATGGCGGGCATCTCCATGGTGTCGCCGCTGCTGCCGGTCTACGTACAGGATGACCTGGGCGGACCGGCAGTCGCGGTCGCTTTGTCGTTCTCGGGGCTGGCGCTGGCCCAACTCGCGTTCGCGCCATTCATCGGACGTCTCGGTGACACCTTCGGAGCGAAGCGATTCATCGTGCTCGGATTCGCGATCTACGCGGCCGGGGCGGTCGGTTATCTGTTCGCAACGAATTGGGAGACGGTGGTGGGGTTCCGCATCCTCTCGGGGGTAGGCGCGGCAGCAATGTTCCCGATGGCGATGGCGTATATCGGCAGGATGGCCCCCGTGGGTGGCGAGGGCCGGTACATGGGTTGGTTCTCGGTCGCGCAGATCGCTGGGTTTGGCACCGGGCCACTCTTCGGTGGCGGCCTGCGGGACTTGTTTGGCACGAACTTCGCCTTCGGTGCGATGGCTGTGATGCTCGGCGGTACCGCGTTCGTGACTCTGCTGCTGCTCCCGCGCGACCGTCCGGAGCCGGCCGCCTTGGCCCTCGAGGGCGCACCTGCCAACGAGCCGAGTCGCGAGCCCGAGGTGGTCGTGCCGTTCCGGGTGCTGCTCCGCCGACCGGCTGTTCAGGCGTGCACGCTGTCCGTGCTGCTGGTGTCGCTCGCGTGGGGGACGGCCTCGTCATGGCTCGGCGTGTATGTCATCAGTGATGAGGGGCTGGGGACGGACAGTGCCCTGTTCGTCGGGCTGCTGCTGTCCAGTCGGTCGCTGATCAACGCTATCCTCCAGCCATTCGGCGGGGGGCTGGCGGACCGCCACAATCGCGTCGTGCTCGTCTCAGGGGGCCTCGTTGTCTCGGGGATTGCGCAGTTCGCGGTGCCTCTGGTCCCCCATAGTCTGGTCGAAACGCAACTCCTCGGTGACGTTCTGGTGATGGCCCCGTGGGTATTACTCGCACTGGTCATCGCGGGCATGGCCGAAGCGATTGAGTTGCCCGCGCAGCAGGCGATCCTGGTCCAGGTCGGCCGGAAAGTGGGGATGGGATCCTTGATGGGCCTGAACTCAATGGGGTCGTCCGCGGGGTTCCTCTCCGGGTCGCTCGCGGGGGCGTACATCAAGTCCGTCTTCGGCATCGAGAGCGTGTTTTACTTCGCAGGCGTCGCCTCCCTGGCCGGGATGGCGGTGTTCGTGTTCCTGATGCAGCGGGCGGCCGATGAGTTCAGGGACGACATCGATGTTGGCGCAGGGCCGGGCACGCGTGAGGGCTCACTGTCGCTCTAGCCGCCCTGACACTCCGCCGTTCCCTTCGTCCCATGCGCGGAACTGATCTCGAACGGCTCTTCGTTTGCCGGGGCATGGGCGTCCTCGTCGTAGGACTGCTCACTGCTTCGTCGGATGTCCGGACGCACGGCTTTGCCGCGCCCGCGCCCCTCGTTGCCGCCCCTGACACCGACTTCGTGACCCCACCGGACGAGGACGCTCCGGAGTCTGAGGATGACCCGACCGTCGAGGCCGCGAACTTCACTGTCCCCGATCTCCCGGCCCCCGACCCCTTCGAAGGCGCGAGCGCCGAAATTCTGGAGTCCTGGCGCGTCGCCGGTCTCGTGCCGGCGATCACGGCGGGCGCCTCAGCCGCACCCGTGCTGCCCAAGGCCGAGCCGGCGCCAGTGCAGTGGGTCTCCGGGCCGCCGCCGGTGCCGTCCGGCAACGTGCTGGGCATCGCCCACTCGCTCCTCGGCGTCCCCTATGTTTGGGGTGGCAACACCGATGCCGGAATGGACTGTTCGGCCTATGTCAGCCGCGCCTGGGGACTGACCAGACAGACGACTGACACGCTGCACAAGTTCGCCGCGCCGATCGCGAAGGACGGACTGCGCCCCGGCGACATCATGAACCTGACCACCGGGCAGGACCCGCGCCGGTTCGGTCACGTCCGCATCTTCGCGGCGTGGGCGAATGCGGAGCGGACTCGTGTGTGGGTGTACGAGGAGACGCCGCGGTCGGCTGTGTACCACGCCATCGCCTACGACGACCGGTACACCCCGATGCGTCGCCAGAACATCGTGCTCGAAGCAGGCGAAGCGCCGCTGATCCCGGTCCCCACGCCGACACCGCGACCCACATCGACCCCGACACCACCGCGCACGCCGTCGCCGACGGCAAGCCGAACGGCCTCGCCGTCACCTACGGCAACACGGACGGCTTCGCCGACCGCGTCACCAACGCCGCTCCGCACGCCAACGCCCACACCGTTCCGCACGCCCTCGCCGACCGCGACGCCGTCGCCGACGGCCACACCCACGAAGACACCGACACCGACGCCGACCGCTTCGGCGACGCCGATCCTCACTCTGACCCCGAAGCCCTCGTCCACACCGACCCCAACACCGACTCCCGTGGCAACCCCGAGCGCCACCCCGACCGCCACGCCGACTCCCGCGCCGACCGCGACGCCCACGCCCAGCCCGGCGACGAGCGCAACACCGACCTCAACGCCCACACCGAGCCCGACACCCAGCCCGACGCCGTCGGCCATCCCAACCGCGACGCCGACTCGGTAGCGCGGGCTACGCCCAGGGCACCACAGCGCACACCCCGGCCTGCAGCACCTTCGATGTGTGGCCGTGGCCAGTGATGTCCTCGGCGAGCAGCGCGTCGCCCGGTTCCATGATGACGCTAGAGCCGTCTCCCAGGCCGATCTCCACGCGGGCGGTCAGGTAGAGCATGTATTGCTTGCGCGGCGCCGGGTGGAAGTCGCTGAACCCCACCTCGCGCTTCATGAAGGTGATGCTCTGGGCCGCGTCGGCCTTCGTCCGGCGATTGTCGAGTTCTGTGAATTCTGGGGCCGTGATTTGGACATGGCTCTCGCCGTCCGCGCCGGTGGTGATGTGAACGATCTTCATCGGTGTCCTCCGCTTCGGCGGAACTGTAGGCGTTCAGCCACGTGGCGAGGGCCCCCGCCTCTGTGCGGTAGTCTGACCGCCGACCCGTACTCAGGAGGAACCACCGATGGCGACCGGCCTACCCACTCGCACCCTCGGCCGCACAGGCCTCGAAGTCACCACACTCGGCTACGGCGCGATGTCGCTCGACTCGCGCTTCGGGCGGACGGTCTCGCAGGCTGAGGCGAACGAGGTGCTGAACGCGCTGCTGGACGCCGGCGTGAACTTCATCGACACCTCGCCGGACTACGGGCCGAGCGAGGAGATGGTGGGCCGTGCCATCGCGGGGCGGCGGAACGAGTACGTGCTGGCGACCAAATGCGGCTGCCCGGTGCAGGTGGAACCCGGGCAGCAGGGACATGTCTACACCCCGGCCAACATCACGGCAGCGGTCGAGCAAAGCCTTCGGCGGCTTCAGACCGACCACCTCGACATCGTGCAGTTCCACGGGAGCCCCTCACGCGCCGCCCTCGACGAGCACGGAGCCGTCGAGGCCTTGAAGGACCTGCAGCGCGCGGGGAAGGTGCGGTTCATCGGCATGTCCGGCACCCTGCCGAACCTGCCGGCCCAGATCGACCTCGGCGCGTTCGATGTCTTCCAGATCCCCTACTCCGCACTCCAGCGTGAGCATGAGGCGCTGATCGCCACCGCTCGGGCGGCAGGCGCCGGCACTGTTATCCGCGGGGGCGTGGCGCGAGGTGCGCCATCCGAGGAGAAGTTGTGGGACATCCGCCGCCTGCCGGAGGTCGCCGAGGAGCGACCTCGCACGCTGTGGGAGACGGCCGCGTTAGACGACCTGCTGAACAGCGCGAGCCGCATGGAGTTCATGCTGCGGTTCACGCTCTCGCACCCCGACCTCGACACCACGATCGTCGGCACGGCGAACCCGGAGCACCTGCGCCAGAACCTCGATGCCGCACGCAAGGGGCCGCTGGCACCGGACGTGATGGCGGAGGCAAAGCGACGTCTGGATGCCGCCGCGGGGTAGACCGCAATGGCTGCGAACAGATCAGCATCCAGCAGATTCCCTCGCGGCATGCGTAGGGTGTATAACGCCGCCGATAGCGACTTCAGATTTGCGGAGGAGACACGTCGGTGCCTCGACCACGCATTGTTATGTCCATGGATGAGGCTGTCGCGGATTTCGCCGACAACTCCTCGCTGATGATCCCCGGGTTCGGCCCGGGGCAGCCCACCAACCTGCTCGCTGCCCTGTGGCGGACGAAGGCGACGGGGCTAACGACCATCTCGAACGGGGTCGGCTTCGAGTCGGCTGACGAGGACCTGAAAGGCCTCGGTGACCTCGTGATGGCCGGACGGGTGACGAAGGTCATCGCGGCATTCACCGCCTCGACGCGCCCGTCTCGCACCGGAACCGCAGAGGCGCTCGTCGCCAACGGGACGCTCAAGGCGGAACTGGTGCCTCAGGGCACGCTCGCCGAGCGCATCCGCTCAGGTGGCGCTGGCGTCCCGGCGTTCTACACGCCGGCCGGCGTGGGCACCGAGACTGCGACGGGCAAGGAACACCGCGAGTTCGGCGGCCGGACGTTCGTGATGGAGACGGCGCTCTTCGCGGACTACGCCTTCATCCGAGCGTGGAAGGCAGACACCGCGGGGAACCTCGTGTTCCGGCGCGCGGCACGAAACTTCAACCCGATCATGGCGACCGCAGCGCGGAACGTGATCGTCGAGGTGGAGCAGCCGATTGTGGAGGCGGGCGAGATCGACCCCGACCAGGTCCACGTACCCGGCATCTATGTGACCACGCTCGTACGCATCCCCATTGGGGGCGTCCTGCACATCAATCGCGCGAGCGGGATGGCCGTCCGACAGACTGCATAGTCCCCGCCCGAGGAGGTCCACCATGGCCGAAGAGAAGCAACCGCTGAACCGCGAGCAGATGGCCGCGGTCCTTGCCCAGAACATGGGCTACGGGTGGATCGTGAATCTGGGGATCGGCATCCCCACGAACGTCTCCAACTTCCTGACACCGGAACAGGAGATCGTGCTGCACTCCGAGAACGGGGTCATCGGTTACGGCCGCCTCGCTGGCGAGGGTGAGGAAGACCCGGACATCGTCAACGCGTCGGCGACGCAGTCGGTGACGCTGAACCCGGGCGCGGCGATCGTCCACCACGCCGACTCCTTCAACGTGATTCGCCGCGGGATGATCGACGTCACCTGCCTCGGTGCCTACCAGGTCGCGCCGGACGGCTCGTTCGCGAACTGGAAGATCACGACGGAGCCGTGGAACAACCTCGGCGGCATCGGTGGTGCGATGGACCTCGCCTCGAGTGCGAAGCAGATCTACCTCGCGATGGACCACCAGACGCGCGACGGTGAGCCTCGACTACTCGAGAAGTGCTCGCTGCCGGTAACCGCGCCATCGGGTGTGACGCTTGTGGTGACAAACTTGGCCGTTGTTGCAGTGCGGAACGGCAAGTTCATCCTGGAACAGCACGCTCCGGGGTATTCCGCCGAGGACATTCAGGCGGTCACGGGCGCCCCGCTGGAGATCAGCCCGGACTTCCGCCGGGTCTCCGTCTAGTCTCGTTCGTTCGGACAGCAGGAGGGCGCCCTTGCGGGCGCCCTTCATGTTTGGTTCAACGAGGTGGGCGCAACGCTCGGAGACCGAATGAAGCGCCGCGAGCCTGGCTTGGAGCGCCTGATGTAGTTTGGGTGTCACATCCGCTCCGGGTATCATGGTCATATGCCGAACCACGCTCGAACTGCCCGGATTCACGCACTCCACGAGGCGCTCGCGGAGCGCGTCGTGGTGCTCGACGGGTCGTGGGGGGTGCTGATCCAGGGGTTCGGCCTCAGCGAGGCGGACTTCCGAGGTGAACGGTTCAAGAACTGGCGGTCTGACCTCAAGGGGAACACCGACCTCCTGAACCTCACCCGGCCCGACATCGTGTCCGGGATCCACGAGCGATACCTCGAGGCAGGGGCGGAGATCACCTCGACGAACACGTTCACGGCGACGCGGATCGCGCAGGCGGACTACCGAATGAGCGACCTCGCCGAGGAGATGAACCGCGAGGGTGCCCGACTGGCGCGCGAGGCCGCCGACGCATTCACCGCCCGCGACGGACGCCCTCGGTGGGTGGCGGGCGCGCTCGGACCGACGAACCGCACCGCCTCGATCTCGCCGGACGTGGACGACGCCGCTGCGCGCAATGTGACCTTCGAGGAGCTGCGCGAGGCCTACTACGAAGAGGCCCGAGGGCTGGTCGACGGCGGCGCGGACATCCTGCTCGTGGAGACCGTGTTCGACACGCTGAACGCGAAGGCGGCGCTTTTCGCCATCGACGAGTTGTTCGAGGCGATGGGCGAGCGACTGCCAGTCATCGTGAGTGGGACGATCACCGACCTGTCGGGGCGCACACTCTCCGGACAGACTGCCGAGGCGTTCTGGACGTCGATCAAGCACGTGCGGCCGTTAGCCGTCGGGTTGAACTGCGCCCTGGGGCCGAAGGAACTGCGACCATACGTCGCGGAACTGTCGCGGGTCGCGGACGTGCCGGTGTCGGTCTACCCGAATGCTGGGCTGCCCAATCCCTTCGGGGGCTACGACGAGACGCCCGAGTCGATGGCGGCAGCCCTCGGCGGGTGGGCACGCGACGGCCTCGTGAACATCGTGGGCTCGTGCTGCGGCAGCACGCCTGACCACACGCGTGCGATCGCGGAGGCCGTCCGAGGCCTCCCACCGCGCGTGGTGCCGCAGATCACGCCGGCACTGCGGCTGTCCGGGCTCGAAGCGGTGGAGATCGGCGGCTAGATGACCTCCACCGGCTCCGGGGAAGAGGCCGCACGGCGCGCCTCCTTCGTCAACATCGGCGAGCGCACGAACGTCACCGGCTCCGCGCGGTTCCGGCGCCTGATCCTCGCGGGTGACTATCTCGCGGCGGTCGAGGTCGCGCGCCAGCAGGTCGATGCCGGCGCGCAGATCATCGACATCAACATGGACGAGGGGATGCTGGACTCCGAGGTGGCGATGACGCGCTTCCTCAACCTCATCGCGACCGAGCCGGACATCGCGCGCGTCCCGATCATGGTGGATTCCTCGCGGTGGTCAGCCATTGAGGCAGGGCTGCGCTGCATCCAGGGCAAGGCGATCGTCAACTCGATCTCGCTGAAGGACGGCGAGGCGGCGTTCCTGCAGCGGGCGCGCCTCGTGCGGCGCTACGGCGCGGCAGCCGTCGTGATGGCGTTCGACGAGGACGGCCAGGCCGACTCGGCGGAGCGGAAGTTCGCGATCTGCGAGCGGTCGTACCGGCTGCTGGTCGAGAGCGGCTTCCCACCCGAGGAGATCATCTTCGACCCCAACATCTTCGCGATCGCTACCGGCATCGAGGAGCACAACAACTACGCCCTCGACTTCTTCGACGCGACGCGCGCGATCAAGGCGAAGCTGCCCTACGCGAAGGTGTCCGGCGGCGTCTCGAACGTCTCGTTCGCCTTCCGCGGCAACGACGCGGTGCGCGAGGCGATGCACGCGGTCTTCCTCTACCACGCGATCGCGGCGGGGATGGACATGGCGATCGTCAACGCCGGCGCGCTGCCGGTGTACGACGAGATCCCCGAGGCCCTCCGCGTGCGCGTCGAGGATGTCATCCTCAATCGCCGCCCCGACGCGACGGAGCGCCTGCTGGAAGTCGCCGCCGAGTACAAGCGCGGCGCGCGCGACGAGGTGGTCGTCGACCTCGAATGGCGGCACGCGAGCGTCGGCGAGCGAATCACCTACGCCCTCGTACATGGCGCGGACGAGTTCATTGTCGCGGACGTCGAGGAAGCGCGGCAGGGCGTCTCGCATCCCCTCGAAGTGATCGAGGGGCCGCTGATGGACGGGATGAACGTCGTCGGCGACCTGTTCGGGGCGGGCAAGATGTTCTTGCCGCAGGTCGTGAAGAGCGCGCGCGTGATGAAGAAGGCGGTCGCGCACCTCGAACCGTTCATCAACGCGCTAAAAGCCGAGGGCGGCAGCCGGAACAACGGCACGATCGTGATGGCGACCGTGAAGGGCGATGTCCACGACATCGGCAAGAACATCGTGGGCGTCGTCCTCGCGTGCAACAACTACGAGGTGATCGACCTCGGCGTGATGGTGCCCGCGCAGAAGATCCTGGACACGGCGATCGAGCGGCACGCAGACGCCATCGGGCTCTCTGGGCTGATCACGCCCAGCCTCGAAGAGATGGCATATGTCGCGAGCGAGATGGAGCGGCAGGGATTCACCCGCCCGCTGCTGATCGGCGGCGCGACCACCAGCCGAGCGCATACCGCCGTAAAGATCGCACCGAACTACAGCGGCCCGCTCGTCTACGTCGCCGACGCGTCGAGGGCGGTCGGGGTGATGTCGCGGCTGCTCTCCGAGACGCAGTCGGTCGGGTACGCCTCGGAGGTACGCGCGGAGTACGACGCCGTCCGCGCGGAGCACCTCGGACGGCAGGAGGTCGCCGACCGCACCCCCATCGCCGAGGCGCGTGCGCACCCTGCGCCCGTGCGGTGGGAGGGCTACACCCCGCCCGTCCCGAAGGCCCTCGGTGTCACCGTGCTCGACGACTACCCGCTCGCCGAGCTGGTCGAGCGGATTGACTGGACCCCGTTCTTCCAGACGTGGGAACTCGCCGGCTCCTACCCGAAGATCCTCGATGACCCGACCGTAGGCCCCTCGGCTCGCGCCCTGCTCGATGACGCCCAGAAGATGCTGAAGCGGGTCGTGGACGAGCGCTGGCTGACGGCGCGCGGCGTCTTCGGCTTCTGGCCCGCCAACACCGACGGCGACGACATCGACCTCTACGAGGACGACTCGCGCTCACGCGTGCTGGCGACCATCCACACGCTGCGCCAGCAGACCCCGCGCAACCGAGGTCGCGCGGAGAACTCGGCGCTCGCGGACTACATCGCGCCCGCGGAGAGCGGCACCCCGGACTACCTCGGCGCCTTCGCGGTGACGGCGGGCATCGGCATTGAGGAGCGCGTCGCCGCCTTCGAGGCCGATCACGACGACTACTCCTCGATCATGCTGAAGGCACTCGCGGACCGCCTCGCCGAGGCGTTCGCGGAGCGGCTGCACGAGCACGTACGGCGCGAGTTCTGGGGCTACGCACCGGACGAGGCGCTGGACAACGCCTCGTTGATCGCGGAGCAGTACCGCGGCATCCGGCCGGCCCCCGGCTACCCCGCGTGTCCCGACCACACGGAGAAGGGGACCCTGTGGGCGATCCTCGACCCCGAGGCGCGCGCGGGCATCACCATCACGGACTCGTTCGCGATGCTGCCGACCGCCGCCGTCAGCGGCTTCTACTTCGCCCACCCGGACGCCCGCTTCTTCGGCGTCGGCCGCATCGACCGCGACCAGGTCGAGGACTACGCGCGCCGCAAGGGCTGGACCGTCGAGGAAGCCGAGCGCTGGCTCGCGCCAAACCTCGGCTACGAGCGCAAGCGGTAGGTCGGACTACCCCCGCGCAGCGATATGCGCCAGGCACTCCTCGGGGGTGATCCAGCCAGGCTGGAGGCGGGCGGCGGCGGTCTGCGCGGCGATGTCAAGCATGGTGACGTTGCCGGGGGTGGGGACGCCGTACACGCGGCCGAGCATCACGATCTCGCCGTTGAGGTAGTCCGTCTCCAGCGAACGGCCGGTGACGACGCTCTGCCAGGTGGAGCCGCCTTCGCGTTTCAGTCCGGGGATTTCGCCGTAGACGAAGTTGGTCTGGCGCGCCTCCTCGACCGGGGTCCAGCGGATCCCAGCGGCGCGGAGGGCGGCTTCGGCCTCGGCGCGCAGGAGGGCGATGAGGGCGGTGGGGTCGTCCGTCGGGGTGAAGAGCGCCTGCGCGATGTTGTTCATGTTGAAGATCAACTTGGCGTACTTCTGCTCCAGCGCCTTCGGGTCGGGTGCCGCCTCGAAGCCCGCGTCCTCCACGTCCCGGCAGAACTGCTCGACGGTGGCGTCGACGCCCGAGGGGTAGACGCACGTGTCGAGGTTGCCCCAGACGGTGGCGCCGAACAGCAGCACCTCGCCCGGGGTGAGGTGGGTCGTGGGCATCTGGACGAGCGTGGCGTACACATGCTCGAAGCGGCGGGCGGCCATCCGCTCGTTCTCCACGCCGTTCTGCGCGCAGAAGACCCGCACGCGCGAGCCAGCAGCCTCGCGCAGGGCCTCGAGGGCAGCCACCGTGTCCTGCGTCTTCATCGTCAGTAGGACAACGTCGTCACCGCGCCAGTCGACCTCAGCGGGGGATCCGACGGCCACGACCGGCACGCGCACGTCGTCGCGAGGGGTGCGGAGGCGAAGGCCGTCGGCCTGCATCGCGCGCAGGTGATCGCCGCGAGCGATGAGAACGACGTCCTTGCCTGCCTGGGCGAGTTTGCCGCCGATGCCGCCGCCGACCGCCCCGGCCCCGTAGACCACGTACCGCATCGCCCGCTCCTGCCTCGATGAGTGCCAGGGGCGAGGATAGCGCGCGCCGTGTTACGACTGGACGGCTGCGGGATGATCGAGGGCGCCAGCACGGCCGAGGAGGCCCTCGATGCCCACACCCCGCGAGTACGGTGCCCCGCCTCAGGTCACGCCGAAGGGCCTGACGGACTACCTCGAGGCGATGAGCAAATGCGTGATGCAGACCGGCATTTCGTGGACGGTCGTGGACAAGAAGTGGCCGGAGCTACGCGAGGCGTTCCTCCGCTTCGACCCACAGCGCCTCCTGGCCCTCGACGAGGCCGACATCGAGGCGCTGCTGACGGACACCCGGATCACCCGTAATCGCACGAAGGTGAACGCGGTGCTGCACAACGCCTCGCGCATGCTCGAACTCGAGGAGCAGCACGGGACGTTTCGGAAGTACCTGCGCTCGAAGGCGGACTACTGGGACCGCGTGAAGATGCTGGGCAAGGACTTCAAGTTCATGGGTGACATGGGCGCCTTCCACTTCCTCTACGTCGTGAAGGAGCAGGTGCCCTCCTACGACGAGTGGCGTGCCGTTGTTAAGCCGAAGCGGGCGCCGGAGCCTGGGACTCCTCGGGCGCAGGGTGGGCGCGGAACTGCCACAGCAGCAGCACGTCGTACACGCTCTTGAGGATCCCGGCGCAGATCAGCGGCCACCCGAACGACGAGACCTGAAGCATGGCCCCCGCAAGCAGCGGCGCAAACGCGGCAGCGAGGCTCCTCGGCACGTTCGTGACGCTCGCGGCGGCGGCGCGCTCCTCCGGAGGCACGACGGCCATGACGTAGGACTGGCGCGCGGGGACGTCCATCTGGCTCAGCACCATGCGCGCCAGCAGGCAGCAGACGGCCAACGGCGCGTTGGGCATCAGCGCGGCGAAGATCAGCAGCACGTTCGAGGGCAGGTGCGTATACACCATCGTCCGGATCAGCCCGATCCGCGCGGCCAGCCACGGCGACGCGAGTTGCGAGGTCGCTGCGAGCAGCCCTGCCGCAAAGAAGATCGCCCCGACGGTGGCAACGGGCATGTCGAAGCGCTCGAACAGCCACAGCGCGAGCAGCGACTGCACGACGAAGCCGCCACCGAAGGCGTCGATCGAGAACAGCACCGTCAGGCGGTAGACCGTCCGCCTCGCCTTCCGCAGCGGCGCACCCGATCGAAAGCCCTCGACGGTCGTGTCCACGCGGAGCCCCGAGTAGACCGCGAACAACACCAGCGCCGTCGCGGCATACAGCAGGAACGCGAGCCGCTCCGCCTGCACGAGGTCCCAGCCCATGCCTCGGGACACCGCTACGGGTAGGCCAGCGCAGAGCGCACCGACCGCTGCCGCAAACAGCCCGCCGAGGTTGTAGCGAGCGAAGATGGCCGTTCGGTCGCGGGCCTCGACGGTCTCAGAGAGGAGCGCCTGCTCCGTGGGGAGGAAGACCGAGACGTCGCCGTTCGACGGGTTGAGGGTGCCCACAACGGCAATCGCGAGCAGCGGCCAGAACGCGGTCACGGTCGCGAAGCCGAGGCCCGTCCCCGCCATGAGGCCGACGGCGCCGAACAACAGGGTGCGCCGGCTGATCTCGTACCCAAACAGCCCGAGGCCGAGCGTCAGCGCTGCCGACCCCAGGAGTGTCCCGGTCACGATCGCGCTGATCTCTACCGGCGAGAACCCAGCATCGCGGAGATACGCGGCCAGCAGTACCGACACGAAGCCATCCGCCAGCCCTCGGACGGTACGTGCGGCGACGAGCCGCGAGGCGTCGCCCCTGGCGGAAGCCGGGAGGAGCCAGCGCATAAAGGCGCTCACCTGACAGAGCCTGAGGCAATGTGCTTGAGCGTGGACGCCAGCTTCCCTGATACCTCGCCATTCTCCTCTGGTCTCACAAGACTTCCGCTGTACGGCGCGCGATTCTGCCGTGATCATGCCCTCATGCCGAAGATCGCCGAACTCCTCGCGCAAGGACGCACACTCTCGTTCGAGTTCTCCGCGCCCCGTGACGCCGAGGGCGAGCGACGGCTGTCGAGGAGCCTCGAGCGGCTGTCCGCGCTGCGGCCGGCGTTCATGTCGGTCACGTATGGCGCCGGTGGCACCTCGCGCGGGCCGACGCCCGAGGTCGTGCGCAACATCATCGGCCTCGGTGTGACGGGGATGCCGCACCTCACGTGTGTCTCGCACACGCAGGAGGAGATCGGCGCGCTGCTCGACACCTACGCAGCGATGGGCGTCGAGAACCTGCTCGCGCTGCACGGCGACCTCCCGGAGGGGACGACCGAGGTGCCATCGGGGCATTTCACCCGCGCGATCGACCTCGTCGCGCTCGCGCGGCAGCGTCCCGGCTGGTCAATCGGCGTGGCCGCCCACCCGGAGGGACACCCAAAAGCCGCGCGCGTTGAGGCCGGCCTCGACCATCACGCGCAGAAACTGGCGGCCGCCGACTTCGCGATCACGCAGTTCTTCTTCCGCGCGGAGCACTACACCCGTTTCGTGGAGGCGATGGCCGCGCGCGGCGTCCACACCCCCGTGATCGCCGGGATTATGCCCCCCACCAACATCGAGGGTATCGGGCGGATGGCGGCGCTCAACGGCACGGAGTATCCGCAAGAAATCCTCGCGCGCCTCGAAGCCGCGGGGGAGGACGTGGACGCGCGGCGCCTGATCGCCATCGACGAGGCGACCCGGCTCGGGGAGGCGCTACTGGCCGCGGGCGCGCCCGGGCTGCACATCTACACGATGAACTTCAGCGAGCCCGCCCGCACCGTGGCGCGGAACCTCGGGCTCGCCTGAGGCCGGGCACCCCTCGTGGAACCGAGGGAGCGGTGGTGCTAGGCTCGGCGCGGACTGGCAGGAGCGCGGTATGGGTTGTCCCGTCCACATCTGGGTGCCAATGATGGCCACCGCCGCCCCGTTCGCGCGGGTGGCGCGCGACAAGGTGCGCTCGCTGACCTCGAAGCCCTCGATCGTTGAGACGCCTCGCGAGGTGCATCGCTGGGCGCCCGTCGGCACCGCGACAGCCGCCGCCGAGGCCGACTCAACCGCCCGCTAGCACTCGAAACTACCTGCAACCGGAAGGCGGCCCACCTGGCCGAGGCGATCTTCACGCGCGATGGCGACGCGTTCATCCCCACGGAGCACGCGAAGAGCCCCTGGAGCCCGGACGGCCTGCACGGCGGGCCGCCCTCGGGCCTGCTCGCCTACGCCATCGAGCGTGCCATCGACGATCCGGAGATGCAGGTCGCGCGGCTGACCGTCGATCTCTTCCGCATGGTGCCCAACGTGCCTCTCCGCACGAAGGTCGAGGTGGTGCGCGGCGGCCGTCGCGTGATCGGCGTCGACGCCGTGCTGATCGCTGACGGGGTCGAAGTCGTGCGCGCCTCGGCGTTGTTGCTGCGACGATCCGAGGCGCCCGTGGGAGGCGGTGTGTACCCGCCACCGGCAGGGCCGGAGGGGTACGCCTCCCAGCCGGGGATCAGCCGGTTCCCGCACGTCGCTCCGCCGGGAGCGCCGCTCGAGCGGCCGCACCTGCGCGGCTTCCACACCTCGGTCGAGACGCGCTGGGTATCGGCGCCGGGCGACCAGCCGCCGACCACGTGGGTGCGCATCCCGATGCCGTTCATCGAGGGCGAAGAGACGACACCGGTGACCCGGGCGGCGGCGCTCGCGGACTTCGGCAACGCGCTGGGTGGCCTCGCGGGCGTGGGAAAGAACCTGTCCTACATCAACGCGGACATCAACCTGCACCTGTTCCGCGAGCCCGTCGGCGAGTGGCTCTGCATCCGGGTCGACCATCGTGACGAGGCGGCTGGCGTGGGCATCGTCGAGTCGGTCTGGTACGACGAGCGCGGGCGGTACGGACGTGTCTCGCAGTCGCGGCTCGCGAACGGGCGGTAAGCACCGCTAGGCCTCGGTCGTTGCCTCCGAGGCGAGGCGCGCGATCGTGTCGCGGTCCATGCGGTACGGCAGCCACGTCTCCTGGTGCGCCATCCCGAGGGCTTCGTAGAACCCGCGTGCAGGGTTCCAGTCGAGCACCGCGAGGTCGATGCGAGCCGCGCCGCGCTGCCACGCGAGCTGCGCGACGGCTGCAAGGATCGCGCGCCCGACGCCACTCCCCCGCTCCTCGTCGATGACAAACAGGTCTTCGATGTAGATGCCGGGGCGGCCCTCCCACGTGGAGTAGCTCGGGAAGAACAGCGCGAAGCCCACAGGTGTCCAGATGGCATCGCTCAGGCGCTCGGCGATCACCACCTCGAAGGCTGGGCGAGTACCGAAGCCGTCGCGCACGACGTCCGCAGCGGTCAGGTGGACATGCTCGACGGGCTCGTGCTCGAAGCGGGCGAGGCCACGCACGAACTCGACGATCGCGGGGGCGTCAGCGGGGACGGCGGGGCGGACGCGGAGCGTGGGGTCGGCAGGCACGAGGGCTCCTCGGACGGTGGCGGGCAGATTCGGACGAGCGCAGGGGCCATGCTACCGTTTTCGTCCGCCGAGCCACGCACGCGCTCGCGGGCCTCGCGCCGGATGGGCACGCCGATGAACCGTCTCGCCGGGGAGAGCAGCCCCTACCTCCGCCAACACGCGGAGAACCCCGTCGACTGGTACCCGTGGGGCGAGGAAGCGTTCACGCGCGCCCGCACGGACGGCAAGCCAATCATCCTCTCCGTCGGCTACTCCGCCTGCCACTGGTGTCACGTGATGGCGCATGAGTCGTTCGAGGACCCCTCGATCGCTGCGCTCATGAACGAGTGGTTCGTGAACGTGAAGGTGGACCGCGAGGAGCGTCCGGACGTGGACGCCGTCTACATGACGGTGACACAAGCGCTGACCGGCCAGGGCGGCTGGCCAATGACCGTGTTCCTGACGCCTGACCTCAAGCCGTTCTACGCGGGCACGTACTTCCCTGCCGTGGACAGCCACGGCCGCCCCGGCTTCCCTCGACTGCTCGAGTCGATCCACACGGCGTGGGAGGCGGAGCGCGAGAAGGTGGTGGACTCCGCCGAGAAGATCACGGTTCAATTGCAGGAGGCGACCCAGCGCGCGAATAACGGCAGCGGCGTCACCCTCGATGGTGCCCTGCTGACGCGCGTCGTCGAGGCGCTGCGCATCGAGTTCGACGAGCAATGGGGCGGCTTTGGCAGCGCGCCGAAGTTCCCGTCCCCCTCCAACCTCGAGTTCCTGCTGGCGTACCACGCGAGTCACCCGGACGACCCGCTGGAGCCGAGCGCGCTCGACCTCGTCACCGCCACGCTGCGGCACATGATGGACGGCGGGATCTACGACCACCTCGGCGGCGGGTTCCACCGCTACTCCGTGGACGCCCGCTGGCTGGTGCCGCATTTCGAAAAGATGCTGTACGACAACGCCCAACTGGCACGGCTGTACCTGCACGCGTTCCAGATCACCGGTGACCCCGCTTTCGAGCGCGTGGTACGCGAGACGCTCGCCTACCTCGAACGCGAGATGCTGGACTCAGCGGGTGGGTTCACCGCCGCGCAAGACGCCGACACCGAGGGCATCGAGGGCAAGTTCTTCGTATGGTCGGCCACGCAGATCGATGCCGTCCTCGGCGCCGAGGACGGACGGCTGTTCCGCACCGTGTACGGCGTCACCGACGGCGGCAACTTCGAGGATCCCCATCACCCCGAGTTCGGGCGGCAGAACGTGCTGCACCGTCCACGATCCCTCGAACAGTGCGCCGCGGACCTCGGCATTGACGTCGCCGCGATCGAGACGAGGCTGCCCGCCTTGCGGGCGCGGTTGCTGGCGGAGCGCGACACGCGCGTCCACCCCGGCCTCGACGACAAGGTACTCGCCTCGTGGAACGGCCTTGCGCTGGCAGCGTTCGCGGAATGCGGGCGCGTCCTCGGCGAGCCGCATTATGTCGAGATTGCCACGCGGACGGCGACGTTCGTCCGGCGGCAGATGTGGGACGCGGGACTGCTTCACACGTGGAAAGACGGCGAAGCGAAGGTCGATGGGCTGCTGGAGGACTACGCGTACGTGGGCCTCGGGCTCCTCGAACTGTTCAAGGCGACGGGTGACATCGACCACCTGCACTGGGCACAGCGGCTGATGGACGACGCCCTGGGCCACTTCCACGACGAGGAGGTTGGCGGCTTCTTTGAAGCACCGCTGGACGGCGAGGAACTGCTGCTCCGGCAGAAGCCCTTCTTCGACGCGGCGACGCCGAGCGGCAATGGGGCGATGGCACTCTTCGCCACATGGCTCGCCCGGTTCACGGGAAACGAGGAATGGGAGACCGTCGGGGCTGAAGTGATCGCGCTGTGCGCGGACAAGTTGCAGCGCGCCGTGACCGGGTTCGGCTCGACACTCCAGGCCGTCGACCTGATCGCCTCGCTACCTCGCGAGATCGCGATCGTGGGTGCGCCGGATCTTCGGGCACCGTTCGAGCGCGAGGTGGCGCGGCACTTCCTGCCGACCACGATCATCGTGCCGGCGGCCTCGGGTGGCCTGCTCCCCGTTCTCGAGGGGCGCGGGGTCACTGCTGGCGAGGTAGCGGCATACGTCTGCGAGGCGATGGTGTGCGGCTTGCCGGCACGCACGCCGGAGATGCTGCGTGAGCAACTCGACGCCACCGGCCGCTGAACCGGGGGAGCGCCCGGCGCGGGTGACGATCTGGTCGCCCTTCGCGTACCGCGACTACGTGATGCTGTGGCTCGGCTCGACGGCGTACACGTTGACGACACAACTCTCCGTACTGGTCACGGCCGTCTGGCTGTTCGAGGAGACCGGATCGGCGGCGCGGCTCGCGCTGCTCGGCGTCGTCCAACTGTTCGTGCAGATTGTCGCCTTGATCTGGGGGGGCACGCTCGCCGACCAACTCGACCGAAAGCGGCTGCTGGCAGGGATGCAGGCGGTCACCCTCGCCGCGCTGAGTGTCCTGGCCATCCTCGCGGTGGCGGACGCGCTGATGCCATGGCATATCTACGCAGCGACGGCGGTGCTGGCCGTGACCACGGTGCTGGCGAGCCCCGCACGGGGAGCGCTAACGGCGAACGTGGTGCCTCGGACGCATCTGATGCACGCGGTGAGCGCGGACAACATCACGAGGCAGGTCGGCTCGATCCTCGCCCCGCTGATGTTCGCGGGGGTCGCGGAGTACCTCGGCCTGACCGCAGCCTTCGTGATGGCGGCGGTGACGGCGATCCCCAGCGTCCTGATGCCCCTCGCGATCCGCGCCGACACGCGCGCGGTCCTCGCGCCAGGCCAGGTGATCACCGGCGGACCGCGCGAGGTTGTCCGCCGGGCCTGGGAGGGGTTCACCTTCGTCCGCAAGCACCAGTTCCTCCCGGGGCTCTATCTGCTGGACATCGGCATGACCGTGTTCACCTTCTACCGGCAGGTACTCCCCGCGCTCGCGAGCGGGCTGTTCCGAGGGGGCGCGGGCGCCGTCGGCATCCTCACCGCGGCGAACTCGCTGGGATCAGTCCTCGGGTCGTTGGTCGTCGTGGCGTTCGAGCGGTACCCGAAGAAGGGGCTGCTGATCGTGTACGCGACGGTGGGGTTCTCCCTCTCGGTGTTCTTCTTCGGGACAGCCTCGGTGCTCTGGGCCGGGGTGATCGTGATCATGCTGATGGGCGGCACGGACGGCGTTTCTGTGACCATGCGGGAAACGATGGTGCAGTTGGAGACGCCGGACGCCATGCGAGGCCGCACGGTCAGTCTCGGCTTACTGGCCGCCAACACGGCGAACAACGTGGGGACGGTCTGGGTGGGCTTCCTGGCCGCCGAGGCAGGCGCGGCACGGACAATGCAGTTTGGGGGCCTGATCTCGATCGCCATCACGCTCGTCGTGTGGCGGTCGGTCGGCGGGTTGCGCGCCTACCGGTACCGCACCTCATAGGTCCGCCCCCACCTTCACGCTCGCAATCACGTCTAGCACACCCATCCCAGCGCGCTGCCCGCTAGGCTGGCGCGAGAGGAGGCGCGATTGCCCGACCGCGACCGGCTGCTTCAAGCGTTCGCCGCAGGCACTCTGCTGCGCCCCGACCCCACCTACATGAACGTCGTGGACGTTGTGCGGGGGGCTGCGCACGCGTGCGGCGCGGACGTCCCGCTGAACAACCATTCGAGGACGATCGCAGGGCACCTGCGAGATGCGCGCCACATCATCCTCGTGCTGGCGGATGGCCTCGGCGTGGACGCGGTCGACCGGCTCTCGCGGAACACCTGGCTCCATCGCCGGATGCTGCGAGGGATCCGCGCGCCGTTCCCAACGACGACGCCGGTAGCGATCACCTCGCTGGCCACGGGGCAATACCCGGCGCAGCACGCCATCCTCGGCTGGTGGACGCACCTCCCCGCCGTCGAGGCGCCAGTGACCGTGTTCGCGCACGAGCGGGCGACAGACAACCGCAACCTGGGACAACTCAACGTGCCGACGGAGGCGCTGCTCCCCGGGCCGCTGCTCCTCCCGCAGTTCAAACGTGACGCTGCACTGATCATGCCAGCGAACATCATCGGCTCCGTCTTCACACGCTGGATGGCAGGCGACGCACAGCGCACCGGCTACCACAAGCCAAAAGAGATCGTGGCGGCGACCATCGAGCGCGTGCGCAAGGCGGAGCGTCCGACGTTCACCTACGTCTACACACCGATGCCGGACACGATCGCGCACGAGGCCGGCCTCGACAGCCCCGCCGCCGCCGAGGCGATCGACGCGCTCGACGCCAACCTCGATGAGATCGAGGAGTCGCTACAGGACGTGCGAGGTGGTGTGCGCATCTTGGTGGTCGCCGACCACGGCCACCTCACCATCGATGACTCGGCACGCCTCGAGGTGGCGGACGGCGACTCGATCTGCTCGCTACTGACGGCGCCGCCCGCCGGCGACCTGCGGACGCAGTTCTGGCACGTCCAGCCGGGTGCGCACGCGGCCTTCGAGGCGGCGTTCCGCGAACGACTCGGAGACCACTTCCTGCTGCTCCGCGCCTCGACGGTGGAGGACCTCGGGCTGCTCGGTGCCGCCGCGCTCACGCCAGAGACCCGGGCGCGCCTCGGTGACTACCTGTCGATCGCGCGAGGCGCCGCCGCGCTCCGCTACGCGGGCTTCTCCGGGCGCGACGGGTACCTGCGCATGCGGTCGTCGCACTCGGGCCTGACGCCGGCGGAACTCGAAGTGCCGCTGGTCCTCGGCGGGAGCGGGTTTACGCGCTGAGGTGAGGTTCCCGATCGCCAACGAAGAGGGGCGGCCTTGCGGCCGCCCCTCTCGTGTCTGCCGGACGCCCTCGATGTGAGGGTGGAGGCTACTTGCCGCCCTTTTCTGCATATGCGCAGACGGTGTCGGTGACGAGACGCGTCACGACGTAGGGGTCCATGTTGGCGTTCGGGCGGCGGTCCTCCGCGTAGCCCTTCTTGTCCACCGCGACCTGCCACGGGATGCGGACAGAAGCGGCACGGTTGGAGACGCCCCACGAGAACTTGTTCCATGGCGCGGTCTCGTGGCGGCCGGTCAGGCGCCGCTCGATGCCGTAGCCGTAGTTCTTCACGTGGACTTCCCACTTCTCAGCGAGGGCGCGACACGCCTGCTCGATGGGTGCGTAGGAGGAGCGCATCTGCTTCGTGGAGAAGTTGGTGTGTGCGCCTGCGCCGTTCCAGTCGCCATCGATCGGCTTCGGGTTCAGCGTGGCCGTGACACCGAAGTCTTCCGCGATGCGGTAGAGCAACCAGCGGGCGAGCCACATCTCGTCGGAGCACTCGACCGGGCCGATGGGGCCGATCTGGAACTCCCACTGTGCGGGCATGACCTCTGCGTTGGTGCCAGCGATGGTGAGACCAGCGACCATGCAGGCGTCCGAGTGGGCCTCCACGATCTCGCGGCCGAAGATCTCGTCCGCGCCGACGCCGCAGTAGTAGCCGAACTGCGGGGCCGGGAAGCCGTTGTCCGGCCAGCCGAGCGGCTTGATGCCGTCGAAGAACGTGTACTCCTGCTCGATGCCGAACCACATCTCGTACTTGGAGTACTTCTTAGTGGTGGCGACGAGCGCGGCGCGCTTGTTCGTGGGGTGCGGCTTCATCGTGATGAGCAGCACCTCGCACAGGACGAGCGTGTTCGCGCCGCCACGGATCGGGTCCGGGACGACACGGACGGGGTTGAGCACGCAGTCGCTGCTCTCGCCGGCCGCCTGATTGGTGCTGGAACCGTCGAAGCCCCAGATGCCCGGCTCCGCGCCGTCTTCCATGATCTTGGTCTTGGAACGCAACTTCTGGGTGGGTTCAGCGCCGTCAATCCAGATGTACTCAGCCTTGTACGCCATCTCGGTCCTTCCGAATCAAGGCCCGAGGACGGGCCGCCCCTTGCGTTCGGCCGGGAACTCCAGCCCACTGCTCGCGCGAGACTATGCCCGCGCTGTTTCAGCAGTATTTCAGGCTCTCCGCCCACGCCATACCCCAACGGGCTCAGCGGCCCGTTTGCCCTCGACTGTCCCTCCGGACAGACTGAGGGCGACCACGGAGGTCACCCGATGCGCCTCCCCACCCCCGTCCTCGTCGCACTCCTGGGCCTCGCTGTGGGCGTCCTGCTCGGTCTGGGGACGTGGCAGGTGCAGCGAGGCCAGTGGAAGCAGCGCCTGGTCGACGAGCGCACAGCCACCCTCGCCGCGCCCCCACTGGAAACGCCCGCCGTCCTCGCCCTGGGGCCGTCCGAGGTGGAATGGCATCGCGTGCGGCTCTCTGGGACGTGGGATCACCCACACTCGATGGTGCTGGCCAACCGAGTTCGCTTCGGCACGAAGGGTGAGGAACTCGTCACCCCGCTCCTGCCATCGGGCGGCGGCGATGCCATCCTGGTGAACCGTGGCTGGTACCCCGAATCGGAGCGCGACCGGGTTCGCGCTGCCCTGGACGCCGAGGCCTCCGCAAACGTCGAGGGGTTGGCGTTCGACGCCACGGGCCGGACGGCCCGACAGACGCCTCAGGGGACGTGGACGGGGCTCGCACCCGCCTCAATGGCGGCAGCGGCAGGGATGCCGCTTCGCCCGTGGGCGGTGCTACAGGGGACACCGATCGAGGACGAGACGCGGGTGCCCGCTGATGGGGCGCTCCCGGTGCGGGGTTACCGGCCGTTCGTGAACACGACGCCACACGGGCAGTATGCCCTGACCTGGTTCGGCATCGCGGCGGCCCTTGTCGCCATCGCGGTAGCGAGGCTGGTCATCGCGCCCCGGCGAGCGCGGCGAGGCGCGGCGCGCGAGGGCTAGCCGCCTACTTGCGGAAGACGAGCTGGAACTCCATCGAGCCCTTGTCGTCGATCGAGAGGACCGAGGGGGAGGTCGGCTTCCGGATGGCGTAGTCGGCCAACGCGATCGGGAGAGACCCGGCGACGATCACACTGCCAGCCTGACGGGCGCCCTCCAGAGGGATCGTGACGCGCTTCGTCACGCCGTGAAGGGTGAAGTCACCAACGGCGTCGAACTTCACTTTGGCGCCCTCGGCAGGCAGTGAGGCGATGGCGATGGGCTGGGCCAGGACGAACTTCGCCGTCGGGAACGTCGCGGTCTGCAGACCACCTCGGACGTTCTGGCTGTCGCGACGGGAGTCGTCGGTCTTGATGTTGGCCGTCTGCACGGTGATGTCGACGGCGGTGATGGCCTTGCCGTCGAATGTGAGGCTGCCCGTCACTTCGCCGGTGCGCCCCACGACGATGTTGCTACCGACGCCTCGGAGTTCCTCCTTCAGCCGGTAGCCCGCGAAGGTGGTTTCACCGGCGACGACCTTGTACGTCTCGATCGGGTCGGAGGATGCGGCAGCGGTGGCGGTCGACGCGCCAGCGGCACTCGTGGCCACGGCGGTGGCAGCGCCTCCGGTCAGGGCGGCCTCCACCGAGGCGGCCTCGGGCTCATCGCCGTTGAAGAACCAGAACAGGCCGGCGGCGACGGCGATGACGCCGAGGGCAGCGAGCGCTCCACCGATGATCACGATTCGACGCATGCGTATGCCTCTCACCGCGTGATCCCGAAGGGTCACGCCTTCTTGAAGATCAGTTGAAACTCCACCGTGGCGTGGTCTTCGACCGACGCCACGACGATTGACTGGGGTGGCTTGATACCGAAGTCGGAGAACAGCACCTCGGTCGTCCCGACGACGACGGTCAGTTCGCCCTTACGCGCGCCGTAGACGTGCGCCGTCACCGGACGAGTGACGCCGTGCAGCGTGAGGTCGCCGACGAGGATGACGTGTGCCTCCTCGCCTTCGGCGGGGACGCCGCCGATGTTGGTCGGGCCGGCGAAGACGAAGTGGGCGGACGGGAAGCGCTCCGCGCTCAATCGCCTGGGTGCGCAACTGCGCGTCACGGCGCGTGTCATCGCTCTTCAGCGCCTGCAGGTTCACGGAGACATCGAGGTTGGAGAGGTTGCGCCCGTCGAAGGCGAAGGAGGCGGCCACCTCGCTGCTGCGACCGACGGCCACGTTCCCGCCGAGGCCGGCGAGGACCTCCTTCACCCGATAGCCGACGAAGGAGGAGCCGACAACGGCCTGATAACGGCCGGCCCCGTCCAGTTGGACGGTGCCGCTTCCGGAGATGAGGCTCAGCGCCGGCTCCGCAACGGGGAGGCTAAGGACGATCGGGAGCGGGGCCGCGGGCGCCTGGCGCAGGGCCTCGCTCAGGGAGGCCGGGGCGGGTGCGTCGCTTCGCAGCAGCGTCCACGCGCCGAAAGCGCCGAGCGCTCCCACGAGCACAGCTGCGGCCCCTCCGATGAGCATCGTTCGCCGCACGCTGACTCCACGCTGTAGTGACTGCCTGACTTCTAGTGTCGCTTACGGCTCGGGCGGCGTGTGTGAACGAAGTGCGAAGGGCTGTGAGTGACACCAATCCTTGACGCGTGCGTCAGATCTCGACACGCGACGCCTCGGTTGGCCGCTAGCATGGTCGCCTCATCACCCAACACGACGCGAGGACTGCACCGCATGGACGCACCCACGACCACGACCCGCGATGTACTCACCCAGGACGAGGCGATCGGCCGCGCCGCTCGCGTCTCCAACGTCGAGTACGACTTCACCCTCGACCTGACACAGGGCAGCCCAACCTATCGAGGCGACGTCACGATCCGCTTCCGCCTCGCGGACACGGCCCCGGTGTTCCTCGACTTCACCGGGAAGCGTATCGAGCGGTTAGAGGTGAACGGACGCGCGGTAGGAGCGCCGGCGTGGACGGGCTACCGGCTCACCCTCGATGGCCTCGCGGCGGAGAACACGGTCCATGTCGTGTACGAGAACGAGTATGACCACACGGGGGACGGCTTCCACCAGTTCATCGATCCAGAAGACGGCCAGGAGTATCTGTACACCAACTTCGAGCCGTACTCGGCCCACCGGCTGCTGCCATGCTTCGACCAGCCCGACCTGAAGGCGCGCTACCGCCTCGGCGTGACGGCGCCTGCAGCGTGGCAGTTGATCGCGAATAGCCCCGCCGAGGGCACCTCGACGATCGCGGACGGGCGCGTCCGCACCGGGTTCGCGGCGACCGAGCCGTTCTCGACGTACCTCTTCGCGCTCATCGCCGGGCCGTTCGAGGTCTTTCGCTCCAAGCACGGCGACGTGGACCTCGGCTTCTTCGCCCGCAAGTCACTCGCGCCGCATGTGGACGAGGCGGAACTGTTCGAGGTGACGAAGCAGGGCCTCGACTTCTACGCGGAGTTCTTCGACTACCCCTACCCGTTCGGGAAGTACGACCAGGTCTTCGTGCCCGAGTTCAACGCGGGCGCGATGGAGAACGTGGCCGCGGTGACGCACTCGGAGCGCATGGTGTTCCGCGACCCGCCGACCGAGAACGACCGCCTGGGCCGCGCCGAGGTGATCCTGCACGAGATGGCGCACATGTGGTTCGGCGACCTCGTCACCATGAAGTGGTGGAACGACCTCTGGCTGAACGAGTCGTTCGCCACCTACATGGCGTACCTCTCGATGGCGGAGGCGACGCGGTTCAAGACCTCGTGGCAAGCCTTCAACTCCGGGATGAAGAACTGGGCCTACCGCCAGGACCAGTTGGTCACGACGCACCCGATCTCCGGCATCGTCGCGGACACGGAGCAGACGTTCCTCAACTTCGACGGCATCACCTACGGCAAGGGCGCCGCGGTGATCAAGCAACTTGTCGCGGCGATGGGGATGGACGGCTTCCGGAACGGGATGCGCCTCTACTTCAAGGAGCACGCGTACGGGAATACGACGCTCACCCAGTGGCTCGACGCCCTCGGACAGGGCGTGGGGCGTGACCTGCACGGCTGGGCCCAAGCCTGGCTCGAGACGCCGTCGCTGAACACGATCTCCGCCGAGGTGGAGCGGGACGGCGAGCGGATCAGCGCCCTCGCCCTGCGTCAGAGCGCGCCACCGGCCTACCCGACGCTGCGCCCTCACCACGTGGAGATCGCGCTCGTGCGGGAGGAAGGCGCCCGGATCGTCATCGAGTCCGTGCCCGGCGACATCGACGGCGAGCGCGCCGAGGTGGCCGGGGCCGTTGGGCGCCCCGCGCCTGACTTCGTCTTCCCGAACCACAACGACCACGCCTTCGCGAAGATGGCGTTGGACGAGCGGTCGCTGGAGTTCGTGCGGTCGAGCCTCGAACGCGTAGATGACGCGCTGCTGCGGCAGTTGATCTGGCAGACGCTGTGGAACATGGTGCGCGACCAGCAGCTGAAGTCCACGGACTACCTCGAACTCGCCGGACCGAAGGTCGCGATGGAACACGATCACGAACTGGTCGAGACGATCCTTTCGCAGATGACGGCGACCCTCGCGCGGTACGTGCCCGAAGGGCAGAAGTTACAGGCGGGGCATCGGATGTTCGGCCTCTGCCTCGACGCCCTCCAACGAACGACCGACCCCGACCTGCGGATCATGTGGGCGCGCACGCTGATCGGTGTAGCGATCAACCCGGAGGACATCCGCCACTGCGGCGACCTCGCGGACGGCAAGGTGGAGGTCACCGGCCTGACGATCGACCAGGAGATGCGCTGGAGCATCGCGTCGAGGTACGTCGCGTATGGCCTCGATGGCGCAGCGGAGCGAGTCGCCGAGGAGCGCCGTCGCGACCCCTCGGACCGAGGGCAGCGCGCGTTACTGCGCTGCGAGGTGTCGGTGCCGGACGCGGCAGTAAAGGCTACGGCGTGGGAGAAGTTTCAAACCGGGCCATCCGCATACGGCTCGCTGCACCTCACCGGGGCAGCGATGGGCGGGTTCCACTACTGGGCGCAGGCCGCCCTCCTTCAGCCGTATGTCGAGCGGTACTTCGACGCACTCCCCGGCATCTTCGAGCGCGAAGAGCGGGAGTTCTCTGGCACCTACCTCTCCAACCTGTGGCCGTCATACTTGGTCGACCGGCCCACACTCGAGCGGGCGCAGCGGCTGCTGGCAGCGACACCGGAGTCGTCCACGCTGCTCCGGCGCTCCCTCCGCGAGGCGATCGATGACCTCGAGCGTGCGGCGAAGTGCCGCGAGTTCGCGGCGTCGTGAGGCCGACGTGAACCTCTCACTCGAAATCGAGCGGCAGATCCGCGGCGCAATCCTCGCCGGCGCGTCCGACGAGGACATCGCGGGCGCCGTCGGGATCAGCGTGAAGATCGTGCGGCAGATCCGGCAGGCGGTGGAGGCGGCTCGGCGACCGAAGTAGGCGCTAGCCCTCGACTGACGGCCTGACCGGCGGTGCGGGGCGGGTCGACAGCACGAAGAAGATCGAGCCGGCGGCGGCCATCACCGCGACAACGGTGAATCCGGCGCGGTAGTCGCCCGTCCAGTCGTAGAGGAACCCAGCGATCACCGGGCCGAGAATCGGGCCGAAGGTAGTGATGATCGAGGACCACCCGGAGATCGCACCGAAGTGGGTGCGGCCGAAGTAGTCGGCGCGGATCGCCTGCATGAGCGGGCCTCGAGTGCCCCATGCGATGCCATGCAGGATGCCGAAGCCGACCACGGCCAGGATGTTCGTCCCCACCCACGCGATCAGGAGGAGCCCCACGGCGTGCATCGCCATGCACACGATCACGAGCAGACGCTTGCTCATGCGGTCGCCGAGGACGCCTCCAAACACCTGTCCCACGATCTGCATGAGGATCATCGAGGAGAGGATCCAGCGCGCGGCGCCGTCCGAGTAGTGCAGTGAGCCGGTCAGGTGCAACACGAGGTGTACCTGCACCGCCGTCACGACGAGCAGCGCGGCGGCGTGCCCGCACGAGATCATCCAGAAAGCGCGCGTCCGCATCGCCTCGCGTACGGTGAAGTCGACCGTGGTGCTGTAGATACGCGCCGGCATCGCGAGGCGGTACGCGTCGCGGTCTTCGGGGGCGATGCCGTCCACATGCTGGCCGATGTCCTCGGGCCGGTCGTGGAAGAGGAAGGTCAGCGGGAGGCCGAGCACGAGCATGATGATGCCCGACGCGAACGACGTTTCGCGCCAGCCGAACTCGGTGATCGCGTAGGCCACAGCCGAGGACGCTGTGAGGCCGCCGAGCGCGAAGCCCACGCTCGAGAGCCCGAGCGCCCTCGACCGGTAGCGGTCGAACCACGAGACGATCGCGACGGTGATGGTCTGGAAGCCGCCGAAACTCGAGCCGATCGACATCACGATGTAGAACAGGAAGAACTGCCACAGCGAGTGGATCGTGGAGAACAGCAAGAACCCTACCGCGAGGATGACGATGCCGACCTGTAGCACGCGGCGCGCGCCGTACTTGTCCACGATCCAGCCCTGCGGCGGCCCGAGCGGGCCCTCGACGCGCGCGAACGAGAACGCGGAGCCGACGGTACCGCGGCTCCAGCCGTACTCGCGTACGAGTGCGGCCGCGTAGAAGCCGAAGGACTGCTGCATCAGCGCGGACATCACGAACTGGATCGCGCCACCCGCGGCGACCAGCCACCAGCCGTGGAACGTGCGTCGCCTCACCATCGCCTCGAATCAAGAGGCCCCGTCGAACGGGGCCTCTGAGTGTGCGCGCCTGACCTCGCTAGCCGTTCAACAACTGGCGGAGGACGTACTGCAGGATGCCGCCGTGGCGGTAGTACTCGACCTCCACGGGGGTGTCGATGCGGCAGCGGGTGACGAAGGCGATCTCACGACCGTCATCGGCGATGGCGCGGACGTTGATCATCTGACGCGGGGTGAGGCCAGCGGCCAGCCCGGTGATGTCGAATCGCTCGTGGCCCGTCAGACCGAGGGTAGCCGGGGTCTCGCCCGGGGCGAACTCCAGCGGCAGGATGCCCATACCGATGAGGTTGGAGCGGTGGATGCGCTCGAACGATTGAGCGATGGCGGCGCGGACGCCCTGCAGCGCCGGCCCCTTCGCGGCCCAGTCACGCGAGGAACCCGTGCCGTATTCCTTGCCCGCGATCAGGATGAGCGGGACGCCCTCCTGCATGTACTTCTCAGCAGCGTCCCACATCGTCATGGAGGCGCCGTCCGGCTGGTGGATCGTGAGGTTGCCCTCTTTGCCGGCCAGGGCGTTCTTGATGCGCACGTTGGCGAACGTGCCGCGCATCATGACCTCGTGGTTGCCACGGCGTGCGCCGTACTGGTTGTAGTCCTTCTGGGCGACCTCGTTGTGGTCGAGGTACTTCGAGGCCGGAGAGTCTTTCGCGATACCGCCGGCGGGCGAGATGTGGTCGGTGGTGACGGAGTCACCGAAGACCGCGAGCACACGCGCCTCCACGATGTCCGCGACCGGCTTCGGCTCGCGCGGGAGGTTGTCGAAGAACGGGGGGCGACGTACGTACGTCGACTTCTCGTCCCAGGAGAAGCGCTCGCCGGTGGGGGCCTGGACGGCCTGCCAGCGCTCGTCGCCCTTGAAGACGTCCGCGTACTCGCTGCGGAACATCTCCTGGCGGACGGACTGCTGGACGGTGCTCAGCACTTCCGCCTGTGACGGCCAGATGTCGCGCAGGAAGACGGGCTTGCCGTCCTTCCCGATACCCAGCGGCTCCTCGTACAGGTCGATATCCGTCGTGCCCGCGATCGCGTAAGCGACGACCAGCGGCGGTGACGCGAGGTAGTTCGAGCGCACCTTGTTGTGGACGCGCGCCTCGAAGTTGCGGTTGCCCGAGAGGACCGCCGCGACGGCGAGGTTGCCAGAGTCCACGGCAGCCTCGATCTCCACAGGGAGCGGGCCGGAGTTGCCGATGCAGGTGGTGCAGCCGTACCCCACCAACTCGAAGCCGAGTTGGTCGAGGAACGGCGTCAGACCGGCGTCGTTCAGATACTCCGTCACGACCTTGGAGCCGGGGGCGAGGCTGGTCTTCACCCAGGGCTTCGAAGTAAGTCCGGCCTCGATGGCCTTCTTGGCGAGGAGGCCGGCGCCCACCATCACCTCGGGGTTCGAGGTGTTGGTGCAGGAGGTGATCGCGGCGATCACGACGGAGCCGTTCTGCACGCTGTAGTTGGAGCCATGCACCTTGACCGGGTCAGGCGCGGAGCCGTCCTTCACCCAGGCATCGATCTCGGTGCGGGCGGCCGCCTTCGCGGAGCGAAGGGTGATGCGGTCCTGCGGGCGCTTCGGGCCGGCCATCGCCGGCTCGATCGTCGACAGGTCGAGTTCGAGCATCTCGGAGTAGGTGGGGTCCGGGGTGCTGTCGGTGCGGAAGAGCGACTGCGCCTTGCAGTACGCCTCGACACGCGCGACCACGGCCTCGTCGCGGCCGGTGAAGCGCAGGTAGTTGAGCGTCTCCGCGTCCACGGGGAAGAAGCCGACGGTCGCGCCGTACTCCGGGCACATGTTCGCGATCGTGGCGCGGGCCGCGACAGGCAGGCCGGAGAGGCCGCTGCCGAAGAATTCCACGAATTTCCCGACCACGTTGCGCGAGCGCAGCACTTCCGTCACACGGAGGACGAGGTCAGTGCCCGTGGCACCCTCGGGCAGCGCGCCCACGAGACGCACGCCTACGACCTGCGGGACGAGCATCGTCACCGGCTGGCCGAGCATCGCGGCCTCGGCCTCGATGCCGCCGACGCCCCAACCGAGGACGCCCAGACCATTGACCATTGTTGTGTGCGAGTCGGTGCCGACGGTGGTGTCCGGGTAGGCCTCGCCCGCTGCGTTGGTGAACACAGTCTGCGCGAGGTATTCGAGGTTGACCTGGTGGACGATGCCCGTGCCTGGCGGGACGACGCGGAAGCCGTTGAAGGCCTGCTGCGCCCACTTGAGCAGGAGATAGCGCTCGCCGTTGCGCTGGTACTCGAGTTCCACGTTCTCCGCGAAGGCGGTATTGGTGCCGAAGGCATCCACTTGCACCGAGTGGTCGATCACGAGGTCGACGGGCTGCAGCGGGTTGATTTTGTTCGGGTCGCCGCCCATCTCGGCCATCGCGTCGCGCATCGCGGCGAGGTCGACGACGGCGGGGACGCCAGTGAAGTCCTGGAGCAGGACACGGGCGACGCGGAACGCGATCTCGTTGTCGGGCTCCTCGGTCGCCACCCATTTCGCGACGGACTCGATCTGCGCGCGGTCGACGGAGACGCCGTCTTCGAAGCGCACGAGGTTCTCGAGCAGGATGCGATGGGTGAATGGGAGCGCGTCGAGGTTCGCCCCAAGCGCCGCCGCTGCCTTGTCGAGCCGGTAGATGGTGTACGACTGCCCGCCGACGGCGAGGGTGTCGCGCGCACCGAAACTGTTCAGGGACATCCCTGATCCTTTCGAAGCGCACGCCCCGGTGAGGCGCCGG
>CANFFZ010000011.1 GCA_947446155.1 Chloroflexota bacterium
GTCCGGACGGGTTGCGGCTGGCCCCTCGTTGCCGCGCACCTTCCCCGAATCCGCGTCAGTGTAATGGGAACCGCTATGGCCGCTGGCAAGTGTGAGATCTGCGCGAAGGCCGTTATTTTCGGCCGCCACATCCGCTATAAGCACGGTGGTAACTGGGAGCGCAAAGCCCAGAAGAAGAACCGTACCTTCGCGCCCAACGTCCACGCCAAGCGGATGTTCGTCGATGGCAAGTGGCAGAAGTTGAACGTCTGCACCGGCTGCCTCCGCACCGAGGCGAAGCACCAGCAGGTCTCGGGCGTCGCCTTCTAGCCACGCTGACCTCGATGGTTGAACGAGAAGCGCCCCGCTCAGCGGGGCGCTTTTGTGTGTGGCCGGAGGGCTATGCGAGTTCGATCGAGCGCTTCGAGTTGCCCAGCCAGTAGCCCTCGATGGCGGTGCGGGCGGGAGCCTCGGTGTCGAGCGCGGCGCCGAGGGCGACGAACAGCGGCACGAAGTGGTCTACGGTCGGGTGCGCGTAGGTCACCGCCGGCGCGGTGTTCCGGTAGTTGAGCAGCGTGTCGAGGTCGTTCTTCGCGAGGGCCTCGGCGGCCCACTGGTCGAATTCGACGATGGCGCTTTCGAGGCCGGTGCCGCCCGTCCTTACGTGCTTGTTGATGGCCGCGAACGAGTGCGTCATGAAGCCGCTGCCCATGATCAGCACACCCTCGTCACGGAGGGGTGCGAGGCGTCGCCCGACTTCGAGGAGCACGCGAGGGTCCTCGCTGGGCATCGAGATCTGGAGCACGGGAATGTCCGCGTTGGGGTACATCGCGAGCAGCGGCACGTACGCGCCGTGGTCGAGGCCGCGCTCCGGGTCATCGGCGACCGGGGTGACATCGGACATCAGTTTGCGCACGCGATCCGCGAGCCAGGGCGCACCGGGTGCCTCGTAGGTGACCTCGTAGTACTTCCGAGGAAAGCCGGAGAAGTCGTAGAACAGCGGCACGGTCGTCGTCGCGCCGATGGTCAGTGGGTTCGACTCCCAGTGCGCCGAGACCACGAGGATGGCGGTCGGCCTCGGCAGGTCGGCGGACCAGGCGGCGAGTTCGCTCGGCCAGATCGGGTCGTCCATCAGCGGCGGCGCGCCGTGGGTGAGGTAGAGGGCGGGCATGCGACCGCGAGACTCTCGATTCGTTGTCGTGGGTGCTTCCACAGTGCCCGCTCCTCTTCGTCCTCAGTCCATGATCGCACGGGCCGCCGTTAGGCCGCCGCAGCGACGTCTTCCTTCACCTCAGCGTCGATGCTGAGCTTCACCTTCCGGCCGACGAGGACACCGCCAGCCTCGAGGGCCACGTTCCACGTCAGTCCGAAGTCTTCGCGGTCGAGTTCGCCGGTGAGCGAGATGCCGAGGTGGCGACCGCCCCAGGGGCCCTGGACGGGGCCGGTGTACTCGCCCTTGAGCGTGACCGGCCGGGTGACGTCCTTGATGGTGAGGTCGCCCACCAGTTCCAGGTCGTCGCCCTTTCGGCGCACCTCGCGGCTGACGAAGGTCAGGGCGGGGTACGCCTCAACGTTGAAGAAGTCGGGGCTCTTGAGGTGGGTGTCTCGGTCGGCGCTGCCGGTCGTGAGGCTGGCAGCCGCAACGGTGGCGCGCACGAAGGACGCCTCCGGGTGCTGCTCGTCGAGGTGGACCTCGGCGTCCACGTCCGTGAAACGCCCCTTCACGGTGGCGACCATCATGTGCTTCGCGGAGAAGCCGAGTTCAACGTGCTGCTTGTCGAGTGACCAGGACATAACGGGAGTTCCTTTCGAGTGGGGACTGTACGTTTCCGAGGCGATTGGTTATCCTCGGTATGTCAGTTCCTGTTTGTTTCTGACCAATGATTAGCCAGAACTCGATTCTTGTGAAGACGGCACTTTGAAGTGCGTGGGGCACTTCGAGGTAACCGGGGTAAAGCCTCGGGGAGTGGGGAGTCACCGATGGGTGCGGAAGTGCTCACGGATCCAGCGGCGCCAACCGCGAACGCCTGCCTGGTGCGGGAGGTCCTCGACCGTGTCGGGGACAAGTGGTCGGTACACGTCATCCACCTGCTGGGCGGCGGCACGCGCCGCTTCAGCGACCTCCGTCGGGGCATCGACGGCATCAGCCAGCGCATGCTGACCGTCACCCTGCGGGGCCTCGAGCGGGACGGCCTGGTGACGCGCACGGTCTACCCGGTGGTGCCTCCGCGCGTGGACTACGCGCTCACGCCGCTCGGCGAGACGCTGCTGGAGACGATCTGTTCGCTCGTCGCCTGGTCTGAGGCGCACACGACAGACGTCGATGCCGCACGGGCGCGGTATGACGCGCGCGTGGATGGGTCCGCCGCCTAGACCCCGAGTGCTGCCTGCAACCCCGCCAACGCCTGCTCAGGCGTCTGGTCGCCGTTGAACACGGCTGACCCCGCCACCAGGATCGTTGCTCCTGCGTCCACGCACATCGAGGCGTTGTGGGACTTCACGCCGCCGTCTACCTCGATCGGGAGGGGGAGGCCGGAGGCGTTGGCGCGGGCGCGGAGCGTGCGGACCTTGTCGAGGAGGGCGGGCTGCATCTGCTGGCCGCCCCAGCCGGGGCGGATGAGCATGACCACGACCTCGTCGAGGGTGGCGAGGAGCGGGAAGAGGGCTTCGGCGGGGGTCTCGGGGTTGATGGCAATGCCGGCTTCGCAGCCGAGGGCGCGCGCGGCGGCGATGTGCTCGCGGGCGGCGTCGAGGTCACGCACGGCCTCGTAGTGGAAGACGAGGCGCTGTGCGCCGGCCGCGGCCATGTCGGCGAACTGTTCGCCGGGCTTCGCCACCATCAGGTGCGCCTCGATGAACAGGGTGGAGGCGGCGCGGACAGCGGCGATCACTTCGCGGCCGAACGAGATGGGCGGGACGAAATGGCCGTCCATGACGTCGAGGTGCCACAGGTCGGCGCCTCCGGCCTCGGCGGCGCGGGCTTGCTCGGCGAGGCGGCCGAAGTCGGCGGTGAGGATGCTCGGGGCGATCAGCGCCCTCGGCATTACGGGCGCCTCGAGGTCTCGGCGGCCAGTCGGGTGCGGGCGGCGGCGCGCGCCTCGGTGACGCGCTTCGGGGCGGTGCCGCCGGGGACATCGCGCGCGGCGAGCGCAGCTTCGAGGTCGATGGCCAGCACGTCGCTCTCGAAGGCGCTGTGCGCGAGCTGGTAGTCCTCGAGGCTCAGGTCCTCGAAGGTGCGGCCCTCGCGTTCGCAGCGGGCGACGAGCGCGCCTACGGCCTCGTGCGCGTCGCGGAAGGGGACGCCCTTCTTCGCGAGGTAGTCCGCGATGTCCGTGGCGAGGGCGAAGTTGGCGAAGGCGGCGGCGCGCATGCGCTCGCGGTCGAACGTCATCGTGGGCAGCATGCTGGTCGTGACGCGCAGGCAGACGAGCAGCGTGTCGATCGTGTCGAACAGCGACTCTTTGTCTTCCTGGTTGTCTTTGTTGTAGGCGAGCGGCTGGCCCTTGAGCATCGTGAGCGCCTGGACGAGGTTGCCGATGACGCGCGCGCTCTTGCCTCGCGTCAGTTCGGCGACGTCCGGGTTCTTCTTCTGCGGCATGATGCTCGACCCGGTCGAGTAGCGGTCGTCGAGGCGCAGGAAGCCGAACTCGGCGGTAGCCCAGAGGATGACCTCCTCGGCGAACCTCGACAGGTGCACCATCGCGAGGGCGGCGGCGGCGTGGACGTCCACGACGAAGTCACGGTCGGAGACGGCGTCGAGGGAGTTCTCGGCGACGGCGTCGAAGCCGAGGGCGCGCGCGACGGCCTCGCGGTCGATTGGGTAGGTGACGCCGGCGAGCGCGCCCGCTCCGAGCGGCAGGACATTGGCACGCGCGCGGGCCTGCGTGAAGCGCTCGGTGTCACGCGCAAGCATCGCTTCGTACGCCTGCAGGTGATGGGCGAGCAGGATCGGCTGGGCGCGCTGGAGGTGGGTGTAGCCCGGCATCGCCGTGGCCGCCTCGCGCTCCGCGAGGTCGAGGAAGGCGGCGCGGAGCGCGCGCAGGGCCTCGACGATCGCGTCGCAGGCGGCGCGTGTGTGCAGCCGGGTGTCGGTGGCGACCTGGTCGTTGCGCGAGCGGGCGGTGTGCAGGCGGCGGCCGGCGTCCCCGACGCGTTCGATGAGGGCGGCCTCGATATTGAGGTGGATGTCCTCGCGGTCGAGGCGGAAGGCGAAGGTGCCCGCGTCGATCTCCGCGCGGATCGCCTCGAGCCCAGCGATCACGGTGTCGCGGTCGTCGGTGGAGATGATGCCCTGCGCCGCGAGCATGCCGGCGTGGGCGATCGAGCCCTCGATGTCCTCCGCGTAGAGGCGTTGGTCGAAGTCGATGGAGGCATTGAACGCCTCGACGAGCGCGTCGGTCTCGCCGGAGAACCGGCCACCCCAGAGTTTCGAGGAGCCTTCGCCGGGTTGCGTCATGGACGGAGGCTACACGAGGCCTCGGTTGGGTGCGACGGCGAATCCGGTGGCGGCGCGTCCGAGGCTAGGCGCCGTCGAACGCGCGCTGGAGTCCGGCGAAGTCGAGCTTCTTCATCTCGAACATGGCTGCCATCACGCGCTCTACCTTCGCCTGGTCTGGGTCGGTCGCCATCGCTTCCCAGTTCTCCGGGACGATCTGCCAGGAGAGGCCGAACTTGTCCTTCAGCCACCCGCACTGCTGTGCGTCCGGGTCACCGACCTTGGAGAGCCGGTCCCAGTAGTAGTCCAGTTCGGCCTGGTCCTTGCAGGGGAGTTCGAAGGAGACCGCCTCGCTGAAGGTGAAGGTGGGGCCACCGTTCAGGGCGAGGAAGGGTTGTCCGTTGAGCTCGAACGTCACGAGCAGCACGCTGCCCGGAGGCTGGTTCGTGATTCCCTTGCCAGCTTCTGGAGAGAGCGTGATGTTACCCATCTTCGAGTCCTTGAAGACGCTGGTGTAGAAGCGGGCTGCCTCTTCGGCCTGCGTGTCGAACCACAAGTTCGCTCGGATCGGTTTCATCGTTTGCACCTCTCTACGACAGAATCACGATAGCAAACGAGGTAACGGTCTGGCCCGGTCAACGACCGAAGATGCTGCGGATGGCCTCGGAGCGGTCGAAGTCGACGAGGTGGGTGAGCACCTCGTCTTGGATCTTGTAGACGAAGATGGCAGGCCTATAGACGAAGCGGTAGCGCATGAGGTGATCCCATGCCGCCGCGCGCTTGAAGAACAGCAGTGTGGCGCAGACGAGGAAGAGCGGTTCGAGGAAGTTCGGGAAGAACAGCAGCATCAGTTCGTTTTGCGTGACGAAGAAGAGTGTCTGTCCCACCGTCCGCACCGCGAAGAGCGCGATGATCCACCGCCGGACCGGCCACCTCCACGCCGCGACGACCATGAACACGTACGTCGTGTAGTCCGCGACCTTGTCGAGGTTCTGGTAGAGGTGGTTCTCGTTCGGATCGCTGGAGTTGCCGAGCCCGGCCGGGATCAGCAGGTCGCCATCGACGGTGTCGAGGACGAAGTTGGCCCATCCCGCGGCGAACGGGAACCAGATCAGGGCAACGGGCAGCAGGAATTTCGCGAGGACGACCGGGACGATCACGAGCCAGTTCATCGGTACCCGCCGCCCTCGACTACTCCGGGCTGGCGAGGCGGAGGAGGTCGCCGGGTTCGGTGAGCATCTGGCGGTGGGCCTGGATCTGCGCCTGGAGGCCGTGGAGTTTGATAAAGCCCTGGGCGTGAGACTGGTCGAAGAGGTCGCCCTCTTTGTTGTACGTCGCGAGTTGCTGCGAGTAGAGGCTCTTCTCCGCGCGCCGGCCCTGCACCATGATCGTGCCGTGCCACAGCCGCAGTTTCACGTCGCCGGTGACGTGTCGCTGCGTGCTCGTCACGTATTGCGCGAGGTCGCGGTGGTGCGATGTGAACCAGAGGCCGTTGTAGACGAGGTCCGCGTACTCCTGGCCGACCCGGTCCTTGAAGCGCACCTGCTGCTTGGTCAGCGTGAGTTGCTCCAGGATCTGGTGCGCCTCCAGCAGGATCACGGCGGCGGGCGACTCGTAGATCTCGCGCGACTTAATGCCGACGAGGCGGTTCTCGATCATGTCGATGCGGCCGATGCCGTGCTCACCGCCGAGGGCGTTCAACCGCTCGACGAGCGCGACCGGGCCGAGCGGTTCGCCATCGAGGGCGACCGGGATGCCCTGCTCGAAGCGGATCTCCACGACGACTGGCTTCGCGGGGGTCTGGTCGAGCGGCTTCGTCCACTCGAAGACATCCTCGGGTGGTGCCAGCCACGGGTCTTCGAGCACGCCGGCCTCGACGGAGCGCCCCCAGAGGTTCTCGTCGGTGGAGTAGGGCGAGGCGAGCGTCTGGCGCACGGAGATGCCGTGCTTCGCGGCGTACGTGAGCGCCTCGTCCCGTGAGATCGAGTGCTCGCGCGTGGTGCCGACGATGGCGAGGTCAGGCGCCAGCGTCTGTACGCCAACATCGAGTCGTACCTGGTCGTTGCCTTTCCCGGTGCAGCCATGCGCGACGGCGGTCGCGCCGATGGCGCGCGCCTTGTCCACCAGCAGTTTTGCGATCAGCGGCCGCCCGAGCGCGGTCGCGAGCGGGTAGCGGCCTTCGTAGATCACGTTCGCCTGCAGCGCCGGGAAGACGAAGTAGCGCAGGAAGTCCTCGCGCGCGTCCACGACATCGATGCTCGCGGCGCCGGCTTCAGTCGAGCGGCGGCGCGCGCCCTCGACATCCCCGAGCGCGCCGAGGTCGACGGTGAGGCAGTGGACTTCGTAGCCGCGCTCGACGCGGAGCCAGTGGGCGGCGACAGAGGTGTCGAGGCCGCCGGAGTAGGCGAGGACGATCTTCTCAGCAGCCA
This sequence comes from Chloroflexota bacterium, assembly GCA_947446155.1. The sequence continues at coordinate 6,844 of CANFFZ010000011.1, forward strand.
TGGGTCAGCCTCGGTACTGGTCAGGGGACGGGTGAGACACGCTGATCATACCCGGCGTCGCGGTAGGGTGAAGGCGAAGCGTGTACCGCTGTGTCCGTCCGATTCGCACCAGATCAGGCCGCCGTGCAGGTCCACGAACGAACGGGCGATGGCGAGACCGAGCTCGGTGCCCCCCGTTGTCCGCCGACCCGCCGAGGTGCGGTAGAACTTCTCGAAGAGATGGACTTGCTCGTCCAGTGGAATGCCAATGCCGTTGTCGTGGACGGAGATCTCCACGAAGTCGCCGGTCACTTCGCGTGCCTGTACCTCGATGACGCCTCCGGAGGGGGTGTACTTGATGGCGTTGGCGACGAGGTTCTGGAGGATCTGCCGGGCACGCACCGGATCCGCCCAGACGCTGAGCGATGCTGGCACGCCGACGCGCACCGAGTGCTGCTTGGCGTTCGCCGCTGACTGCACGTCCTCCATGACACCTCGGACGATGCTGTCCACTTCGAGTTCCGTGGGGTTGATCTGCATACGGCCGGAGTCGAGGGCGGACATGTCCAGCAAGTCGGTGATGAGGGACATCAGGCGGTCGGTGTTGTTGCGCAGCACTTCGACGATGCGTGCCTGCGTGGTGTTCAGCGCCCCCGCGTCGCCCTCGAAGAGCAGGTCGATGGTGGTGCGGATGAGGGTGAGCGGTGTCCGCAACTCGTGGCCGACCATCGAGACGAAGTCCTGCTTCACGCGCTCCGCCTCGGCCTCGGCGGAGAGATCGCGCAGCAGCACGAGCATGCCGGAGCGCGCGGGGTCGGGATCCGGGAACGGGCCTGAGGTGACGGCGAGTTGGCGATCACGCAGAGCGAGGAGGGCAGGCGCGGCTGGCTCGCCGGTGGGCTCGTACGCGCGGCGTCGAAGTGCTTCGAGGACCTCCGGATCGAGCGCGATGAACGCGCCCCACGGCTGCCCGACGAGGTCGGCGCGCGGCTTCCCCAGCAAGCGCGTGGCTGAGGGGTTGGCGATGCGGCAGATCCCTTCCTGGTCGATCACCAGGACACCGTCGGACATCTCACGCAAGACGGCTTCGGCGATGCGCCGATTCTCCTCGACCTCGTCCTGGAGTTCGGTGCGCTCGAGCGTGGCGGCGACCTCACGCGTGACGGAGCGGACGAGGTCGCGGCGGCGCTCCGTGAGGCCGAGCGGGATGGCGGAGGTGACGGCCAGCACGCCCGCAACACCCTCCGGCGTGAGCATCGGAGTGATGAAGACCCCGCCGACGCCCCAGGCGGCCAGGCGGATGGTCTCGGCGCGCGCTGCGGTATCGGCAATATCGAGTTCTCGCGAAAGGTCGCCGACGAGGAGCTGTTGGGCGATGTCGAGGGTGATGCTCGCGGTCCCGTTGGCGAGGTTGGCAGCGGCCGCGACGGACAGGTCACCGTTTTCGGTCGCGACGGCGATGAAGACGCCATCCACCCAGGCGAGGTCAGCGAGTTCCTCGGCCGCCCCGGTGAGGCCGCCCGAACGCTCGCCGGAGAGGTGGGAGAGCACGGACTGGATCACCGTGAGGTCATGTGTGACCTCACGGTGAGGTTGACCGTGGAGACGTCGAACTGCGCGGCGAGGTCGCGGTTGGCGAGCAGCATCGCCTCGCGCCCCTCGCGGATCGCGAGGCGCATGTCATCGAGTGCCTCGCCGAGGCCTCGAATCTCGGCCGGGCCGGTGATGGAGACGGCGCTCTCGAGGTCGTTGGCCTGGATACGGCGAGCGGCTTCGGCCAGCGCATGGATCGGGCGGATGGCGAGCAGCGCGGCGGCCCACGCGACGAGGGCGGCGATCGCGGTCGCGATCGCGAGACTCCGGAGGACGCCGAGGCGCGACTCACGGATGCTGGCGTCGACCAGGCTCTGGTCGATACCCACGTAGAGATGACCGAGCGGCTGGCCCGTCGGGGAGGTGAGCGGGACGAATGCGGACAAGAGGTGGTCCGTCCCAGCCATCACCGTGGTGGTGCCATTCGCTCCCTGGTCCGCGATCGCCTTCTCAATGTCTTCCGGACTAAGCCGGAGTTCACCCTCCGACGTGGCGATTACCCCGGTCGTGTCGAAGACCGCCACCCGCAGTCCCAGTGCCTTCGCGCGGTCCATCGCAAACGCGGAGTCGATGGTGGACATGACCTCGATGGCGCCGGCGGTCGAACCGTCGAGCCCCGTGATGATCGCAGTTCCAGTCAGGACGAGGCCGAGGAGTTCGCCATGCCGGACACCGCCAAAGGACTGCCCAGTCTGCAAGACGCGCGCGACTTCAGGAGGGGTGGACTGCTGGCGGTTGTTGAGTGGCGAGTGCGCCCGGACGAGGAGGTTCCCGCCGGCGTCGTACAGTTGCATCCCGGTCGTGCCCTGGAAGGGAGTGCCGACGATCTCTGAGAACCCAGTGGCGGCTGTTAATGAGGCGATGACATCGCGTTTCACGACGGCTTCACGGAGGTTGGGGATCCCCGCCAGAACGATGGCACCGGTCTTGGTCAAGTTGGCGAACGAAGACGTCCGCTCCTGAAGTTGGGTGCTCCCTCGCCGGATGCGATCGCGGTAGTGCTCCTCTTCGTTCTTCCCGACGGCGCCGCCCACCTGCACAGCGAGCACCACGCCGACGATGGCGAGGACGAAGATGGCGAGGAGCGCAGTCTGCACCGCGAGCCGGTTGAACAGCCCGCCCATTGCGCCCCCTGAGTTCCCTTGCGGTGCTCATCCTAAGGCTGGCGTCGCCCGGGCGGGATCGAGTGCTACCGGGCCACGGCCGCCCGTTCGGCCGCGAGGTCGCGGACGACACCGCCCACGATCTCGACGGCGCGGTCGATCTCCTCGGCGGTCACGGTGAGGGGCGGCATGAAGCGCACCACATTGGGACGGACGGGGTTGAGGATCAGGCCGCGCTCGAGGGAGCGCATCACGACTTCGGGTGCCACATCGGCGGTGAGTTCCAGGCCGCGCAGCAGGCCGGCCCCGCGCTGGCCGCTGACGAGCGGGGAGACATCCTCGAGGGCCGCGAGGCGCCGCGCGAGTTGTTCGCCACGGGCCTTGGCATTCGCGATCACCCCTCCGTCGATCATCTGAGTGACGACGTAGGTGGCGGCAGCGACGGCCAGGGAGTTCCCGCCGAAGGTCGAACCGTGGTCACCCGGCTCGAAGACGGCGCACGCCTCCTTGGCGAGGACCGCGCCGATGGGCATGCCGCCACCGAGGCCCTTCGCGGACGTCATGATGTCGGGCTCGACGCCAGCCTGCTCGTAGGCCCACATCGTGCCCGTGCGGCCGATACCCGTCTGCACCTCATCGAGGATCAACAGGATGCCCTGCTCGTCACACCAGGCGCGGACGCGCTTCAGGTAGTCCGCGTCCGGGACGTTCACCCCTCCCTCGCCCTGGATGGGCTCCAGGAGGATGGCGCAGGTGCGCGGCGTGGTCGCCGCTTTGATCTGGTCGACATCGTTGTAGTCGACGAAGACGAAGCCGGGCATCGGGGGCCCGAAAGGTTCGCGGTAGTGCGGGGTGCCGGTGGCGGCGACAGCCGCGAGGGTGCGCCCGTGGAACGAGTTGTGCGTCGAGATGATCTCGTAGGCACCCTGGCGGTTCTGGATGCCCCACTTCCGGGCAATCTTGATCGCACCCTCTATGGCCTCCGCGCCGGAGTTGCAGAAGAAGACGCGGTCCAGGACGGAGTGCTCGACGAGCAGTTCGGCGAGCCTCGTCCGCTCCTCGGTGTAGAAGAGGTTTGAGGTCGCCATGAGGGTGTGCGCCTGCTTCGCGATCATATCCGCGAGGCCGGGGTTCGCGTGACCGAGTGAGTTCACCGCGACCCCCTGGATGAAGTCCAGGTACTCGCGGCCCTCGGTGTCCCATACGCGCGAGCCCTCGCCACGGACGATGGTCACCGGCATCCGCCGGTAATTCGTCATGTGGACGCTTGCGTCGCGTGTGGGGATGTCGGTCACCGTCTGCTCCTTCTGCGTGCGCTCGAGGGCCACGAGCCCTCGAGCGATGGATGCGGCGTTGCTAGCGCGTCGGAGTTGGGGTGGCCGTCGGCTGTCCGAATTGGCGCTGGATGGCATCCAGGATTTGCTTCAGCCGGTCGAGTTCGGCCTGCGTCACCTGCTGGCTGCGTTGAGCCTCGTCGAGCAACCGCTGGAGGTCGCCCGTCGGGATCGGCCTCGGTGTCGCGCCTGCGGCAGGAGTGGCCGCTGGCGCAGGTGTAGCCCCCGGCTGTGGCTGCCCACCCGGTGTCTGTCCGCCAGGTGTCTGGCCGGGCTGCTGAGTCGCACCCGGTAACGAGGACTGCCGCTTGCCGAGCAATACGTCGATCGCCTCAGCCAGGGTCTTCTCCATCGCGATGTTGTTGCCGTTGGCGACGACTACGCGCACGAGTTCGGGGAGCCTCGATTTTTCCGCCTGCAGATAGATCGGCTCGACAAACAGGAATGAGGAGCCGACCGGGATCATCAGCAGGTTGCCTCGGATCACCTGCGACCCGGACTGGTTCCAGAGCGTCAGCTGCGCGGAGATGCCCGGGTTCTGGTCGATGCGCGCCTCGATCTGCGCGGGGCCGAAGACGAGTGTCTCCGTCGGGAACCGGTAGGCGCGCAGGCCGCCGAACAGGTCACCGTCGGAGCGACCGGCGAGCCACGCGACCGTGTTCTGTCGCTGACGAGGCGTGAACGGCATGATCAGCACGAACTCTGACTTGCCCTCGGGTTTGCCATCCTCGCGCGGGAGCGACATCACGACGTAGTAGGGCTCCACGGGCTGTTCCTGATCGCGGAAGCGCTTTGTGGGGATGTTCCACGCGTCTTCGCCGATGAACAGGACGTTCGGATCGGTGATGTGGTAGCGGAGGTAGGTCTGCGACTGCATCTTGAAGATGTCCAGCGGGTAGCGCAGGTGTTCGCGCATCCCGGCGGGCATTTCAGACAGCGGGCGCAGCAGGGTTGGGAACACCTTCGCCCATGTTGCGGCGATGGGGTCGTTCGGATCCTGAAGGTAGAAGCGCATGTCGCCCGTCTGGGCGTCCACCGTCACGGTGACGCTGTTACGGATGTAGTTCACGCCGCCGTCTCGTGGCTGGGAGTACGGGAAGTTCGTCGCGGTGGTGTAGGCGGACATCAGCCACATCACCTTGCCGTCCAGGATCACGGCGTACGGGTCACTGTCGAGGTGGATCCACGGCGCGACATGGGCGACGCGGTCCTTGATGTTGCGCCGCATCAGCAGGCGCGAGTCCGGAGTCACCCGCTCCGAGATCAGCAGGTTCTGGTCGCCGAGGTCCCAGGCGAGTGCCACCTTCCGAACGAGCGAGTTCATCCGGATGCCGCGGTCGGGCAGGTAGCTGGTCTCGGCGTTGCCCTCGCCCAATGGGTAGTCGAATTCGGCCTCGCTGGAGCGACCGATGACGTAGTGGTTGGTGAGTTCACCGAAGTAGATCCGCGATCCGTCTGGCGTGATCGGCAAGACGTCCGACTTCGGTGGGATGTCAGAGGTCAACAGGACGGGCAGGCCCTCGTCGCGCACCTCGTTGACGGGCGCGACCACAGCACCGAAGCCGTGGGTCAACTGGAGACGCTCACGCGTCCAGTTCCGGTCTTGCGCGCGGGTCACATCGAGCTCGCGTGCGGCGACCATGACCTGGCGAGCACGTCCGCCGATGGTGTAGCGGTCCACATCGACATCTCGGAACGTGTAGAACTGCCGGATCGCCTGGATCTGGTTGAACGTGTCCAGCAAGGGGATGGGGTCGAGCAGGCGGATGTTCCGGATCGTCTCCGGGTTCTCCTCGAACTCCTTGGGCGTCACCGCCTGGTTGGCGGGGTACTGGGACTCCTCCATCTTGTCGAGGCCGAACGCGTAGCGCGTCGCCTCGATGTTGCGCCCGATGAAGACTTCTTCCTTCTGACGCTCGTTCGGGTCGACGGCAAAGCGCTGGACCGTCGATGGGTAGATGACCCCGCCGACGACTCCCGCGAACACCCAGAGTCCGAGGGCGAACGCCGGGGCTCGATACCCGCGCTCGGACATGAACGGGTTCACGGCAGTGACGACCACGGTGAACAGGCCGAGCGCGACGAGCAGGTATTGCACCGGCAGCCGAGCGTGTACGTCGGTGTACATCGCGCCGTAGACGATGCCGGAGCCGTCCGTGACTAGGCCAAAGATCGACAGGTAGTGTCCGCCGGCGACGAGCAGCAGGAGCACGGCGACCAGCAAGGACAGGTGGATGCGCATCGGGCGGGTGATGTTCAACTCGAAGCGCTGCAGCGACAGCGTCAGCGCGTAAACGCTCCCCGCACCCATGAGCGAGACCGCGACGAGGCCGAGGATCCACGCACGGATGCCGTGCCAGGCTGGCAGCGTGAAGAGGTAGAACGAGATGTCCCGCTGGAACTGCGCGTCGCTAGTCCCGAAGGGGACGGCGTTCCGCCACGCGGCCATCGTCTGCCAGCCACCGGCGGCGGCGGCACCGAGGATCAGCCCGAGGAAGATCGTGCCCGCCACCAGGACGATGGCGCCGAGCTTCCGGATCGCCTCCGGGTCGACTTCGTCAAGGAACGACTCATCGACCCCCTGGGGGGCGAGGCGACGTGCGAGCCAGATGTTCGCGCCAACGGCGGCGACGGTGGTCACCATCCCTGTGAGGAACAGCACGACCTGCCACAGGACGACCGTCTTGTAGATCGCCCCGAAGCCGACAGAGGTGAACCACAGCACCTCGACGTAGATCGACTTCAGCGTGTCGAGGAGGAGGAACGCGACGACGGCAGCGGCCGCGAGGCCGACCCAGCGCAGCGCACCGGCGGGCGGGCGGCGGTCGCGTGCCACGGAGCCGAGCCGGAACATCTCCGGTGGTGGCCCCAGGTCTTTTCGATCGTCGCCGTCGTCGTGGAATCCCATGGATCTCCTGAATCGTTCGTGGCGTCGCGACAGATGCCGCGCCCTCTACGCCACGATGCGTGTGCCAACTCGTTCGCCAGCGGCGACCCGGCGAAGCATGCCGGGGACGGTGCCGTCCGCCATGGACGCAGCCACGCCAGCCTCGGCTGCTCGGAAGCAGGCTTCGACCTTCGGAATCATACCCTCGCCCAGGACGCCGGATGCGCGCAATGCTGAAGCGCGTGCCTGATTGAGTTCGGGCACCAGCGCGCCCTGCGCGTCCAGCAGGCCCTCGACGTCCGTCAGGAACACGAGGCTGTCCGCACGCAACGCGCGTGCGACCTCGCCCGCGACCGTATCGGCGTTAATGTTGAGCGGTTGCGACGGCGCCTCGAGGCCAATCGGAGCGATCACCGGGATCACGCCGCTGTCGAGCAGGCTGAGCAGCACTGCGGTGTTCACGCCTGTGATCCGGCCGACATAGCCGAGGCGATCGTCGTAGCGCTCCGCCGTGACGAGTCCGCTGTCCACACCGCAGAGGCCGACCGCCCGCCCACCGAGCGCGCCGATCTCCCCCACCAGTTGCGTGTTCACGACGCCGCGCAGCACGCCCACGACGACATTGATCGCCTCCGCATTCGTCGAGCGCAGCCCATCGATGAACTGGGACGGGATCTCGAGGCGACGCAGCCAGTCCGTGATCATTGCGCCACCGCCGTGGACGACGACGGGACGCTCTCCCGCGCGCTGCATCGCGACCAGGTCGCGCAGCGTGGTGTCCTCGGAGCCGAGGGTGGATCCGCCGATCTTCACAACCGTGGTGAGGGGCATGGGTCGTCGCTCTCGCTGCTGTGATCGTGCTAGGTGGTGTAGTCGGCGTTGATGCTGACGTACTCGGCGGTCAGGTTGCAGCCCCAGGCGGTGGCCGCCTCCGAGCCAGCGCCGAGGTGGATGCGCAGTTGCACGTCCTCCCCGGCCATCGCGCGGGAGACCGCCTTCAGGTTCGCCTCGGTCGGCTGGCCGACCTGCAGGACCTGGATGTCGCCGATCCAGACCGAGGTGCGCGCCGCCTCGAACTGCGCGCCGGAGCGGCCCGCGGCCATCATGATGCGACCCCAGTTCGGATCGCGCCCCGTGACCATCGTCTTGATCAGTGGCGACGAGGTGATCGTGCGGGCCACCACGCGTGCGTCCTCGACGCTCGCAGCGCCTTCCACGACTGCCTCGATAAGACATGTGGCGCCCTCGGCGTCGCGGGCGATTCCGCAGGCGAGGTGGCGCGCGACCGCCTCGATGGCAGCGGCGACCGCGCCGGCGGCCGGGTGCGTTGCGGTGAGCGGCTCGCCACCCGCGAGGCCGGACGCGAGCAGCAGCGCCGTGTCGCTCGTCGACGTGTCCATGTCGACATCGATCATGTTGTAGGTGCGGGACGCGATATCGCGCAGTGTCGCCTCGAGCCATGCCGGGTCGGCGGGCGCATCGGTCGTGATGAACGCGAACATCGTCGCCATGTCCGGATGGATCATGCCGGCGCCTTTGGCACACCCGCCGATGGTGTATGTGCGGCCGGCGGCGGTGATGCGCACAGCGGCCTGCTTCTCGTGCGTGTCCGTGGTCATGATTGCGCGCGCGAAGCGCAGGCCGCCGTCCTCGGTCAGCGCCACCTCGGCCAGGCCGTGCTCCACCTTGTCCATCGGCAACAGCCGCCCGATGACGCCCGTGGACCCGACGAGGATCTCGCGTGGGTCACAGCCGAGGCGGGCAGCAGCGAGGGCGGCCATACGGGCGCAATCGCGCTCACCCTGGTCGCCGGTGACGGTGTTCGCATTGCCGGAGTTGCAGACGAGGCCGCGCACGACTCGACGCTTGGCGAGCACGGACTTGTCCCAGGTGACGGAGATGCCGGTGACGGCGTTCTTCGTGAAGATGCCGGCGACAGTGAGCGGCCCGTCGCTGCCGAGGATGCCGATGTCCAGGCGGGGGTCATCGCCGTACGTCTTGATGCCGGCATATGCACCGCCGGCGCGGAATCCCGCGGGTGTGGTGACGTGGCCGCCTGCGATCCATTCGAGGCCGGGGGGTTCCGGGGTGGGGTGAGGCATGGGCTGAGACTCCGAGGGCTGAGGTGACGAGGTGGACTCCGGCGCGCGGTCTAGCCGAGGCGGCAGAAGCCGGTACGCGCGCGGCGCACACGCAGGACAGCGGTGTGGCGAAGGGCGCGCGTGGTGGTCATCTCCCCATCCTCTTTCGAGGCACAGGTCTCGTTACGTCGCGAGTATACGTGCCAGCCTGCCTGTGTCACACTCCCGCGCATGTCGCCCGCCGAGGTCCGCATCCGCCCTGCCACTGAGGCCGATCTGCCCGCGGTCGACGCCATCTTCAACCGCGAGATCCTCGAAGGCGTCGCCACCTGGGACATCGAGCCGTGGACGGCGGCGGCGCGCCTCGCGTGGTTCCACGCCCACCAGCGCGAGGGCGAAGCGGTGCTCGTCGCGGACGCCCAAGGTGAGGTCGCGGGGTTCGCGCACCTCTCCTTCTACTCGCCGCGCTTCCCGTACCGCGCGACGCGCACCGACTCCGTCTATCTCCGCCCGGACTTCCAACGCCGCGGACTCGGACGGCTCCTCGTGACCGCCGTGCTCGACGAGGCGCGCCGGACCGACACGCACCTCGTCATCGCCGCCATCGACTCGGAGAACGCGGCGAGCATCGCCCTGCATCGCTCCCTCGGTTTCGAGGTGATGAGCCGCCTGCCCGAGGCGGGTTGGAAGTTCGAGCAGTGGCGCACGCTGGTGCAGATGGGAGTCATCCTCGATGCCCCCGCCCGCTGACCTCATGATCCGCCGAGCCACGGAGGCAGACCTGGACGCGATCAACGCGATCTACAACCGCGAGGTGCGCGAGGGCGTCGCCACTTGGGAACTCGACGAGTGGCCCATCGAACGCCGCATCGAGTGGTTCACCGAGCACGACGATGCCTCCCCGGTGTTCGTCACGACCTCGGGCGGCGCGGTCATCGGATTCACCTACCTGTCGACGTATCGCGGGCGGCGTGGCTACCAGTACACGCGCGAGAACACGATCATGGTGGACACGCCGTACCAGCGCGCTGGCATCGGCCGCCTGCTCCTCGCGCGCGTGATCGAAGCCGGCCGCGCCCTCGGCCTCCGCTCGATCGTTGCGTGGATCACCTCGACCAATGCCGGCAGCATCGAGTTGCACCGTCAGTTCGGCTACACCGTGATTGGTGAGGAGATCGAGACGGGCCGCAAGTTCGGCGAGTGGCACAGCGCCTTCGAGATGCAGTTGTTGCTCGATCGCCCCGATGTTCCGTAGCGGCTAGACCACGCCCACCTGCGGACACCGCTCGAGCAGCGGGCAGGCTTCGCACTTCGGGCCGCGCGCGTGGCAGGTCCGGCGGCCGTGCTGGATGAGGTCCACGTGGAACGCGTAGACCTCGGCCGGCGTCAGCATCCGCTCAAGGACCGCGTGCGCCTTGTCCGCCGGCATTTTCGCGGGCACCAGCCCGAGGCGCTTGGCGACGCGCTCGACGTGCGTGTCGACGGGCAGCGCGGGGCGTCCGAGGGCGAACAGCAGCACGCACGCGGCGGTCTTCGGCCCCACGCCGTTGATACTCGTCAGCCATGCCTTTGCCTCGTCCAGCGGCATCCCCGCGAGGAAGTCGAGGTCCCAGTCCGGCCGCCGCTTGTGTACCTCGGCCAGCAGCGCGTGCAGCCGCTTCGACTTGGTGGGTGCGAGCCCGCCCGCCCGGATCGCGTCCTCGATTTCCTCGACGGGCGCCGCGAGCGCCTCATCCCACGTCGGGAACCGCTCCACCAGCCGGTGCATCGCCTCCCCTGAGTTGTGGTCGGACGTGTGCTGCGATAGCAGCGTCAGCACCAACTCGAACAGTGGCGCCCGCGACGCCTGCTGCGGCGCCCGTCCGTACGCGGCGTCGAGGATGGCGATGACCTCCGTGGGCGACCAGAGCGGCGGGGCGGCGGCAGGCTTACGGGGCATGGGCGGATGGTAACGAGGCGCATACGCTGAGAGCGCGTGAGGGAGCATCCGATGGCGATCGAGGCGTTTCGGCTGACCGGGCTGGCATCGTGCGCGGGGTGCGCGGCGAAGATGGGGCTGGGGACGCTGGCCGAGGTGCTGGCGAACGTCCCCGGGTTCCACGCGGGTGCGTATCCGGAGCTGCTGGTCGGCCTCGATGGCGCGGATGACGCGGCGGTCTATGAGGTGGCACCGGGCGTCGCCATCGTCCAGACGCTCGACTTCTTCCCGCCGGTCGTCGACGACCCCTACACCTACGGCGCGATCGCCGCGGCGAACGCGATGTCCGATGTGTACGCGATGGGCGGTCAGGTCCGGCTCGCGCTGAACATCGCGGCGTGGCCCGAAGACCTCGATGTCGCCCTGTTCACCGAGGTGCTTCGAGGCGGCGCGGCGAAGGTGGCCGAGGCGGGCGGCGTGATCGCTGGCGGCCACACGATCTTCGACCCCGAGCCGAAGTATGGCCTCTCGGTGACCGGCCTCGTCGACCCCGCGCGGATCATGCGCAAGGCGGGCGCGTTGCCCGGGGACGTGCTGCTGCTGACCAAGCGCATCGGCACTGGTCTGCTGATGACCGCCGCGAAGGAACAGCGCCCCGGCCACGAGGCCGGCTACGAGGCGGCTGTGACCTCAATGCTGATGCTGAACCGGGCGGCCTCGGAGGCGGCGGTCGCGCACTGCGCTCACGCGATGACCGACATCACCGGGTACTCGCTGCTGGGGCACGCGCGCGAGATGGCAGACCGCTCCGGCGTGCGGCTGGTGATCGAGGCGGCTCGGGTACCCGCCCTCCCGGATGCGCAGCGCTTCGCCGCTGAGGGTGTCTCTACGGGCGGTGGCGGGCGGAACCGCGCGCAACTCGGTGACCGCGTGACGCTGCCGGCCGGCATCGATGAGTCGCTCGCGACGCTGCTGTTCGACCCGCAGACCTCTGGCCCGCTGCTCATCGCGGTCGCCGAGGCAGACGCCGAGCGGCTTCGCTCGACCATCGAGGCGGAGACGGGCGGCTGCTGGCGCATCGGCACCGTCGAGGCCGGCCCTGCCGCGCTGGAGGTGCGTTGATGCGCCGTCGCCGTCTCGCGCTGCTCGCGCTCGTCTGCGCCGTCCTCGGTGGCGGCGTGCTCGCCTCGGCCTGCCGGAGCGGTGGAGACGCCTCGAAGGCGGACGCCGCTGATGTGCTGCGTCGGGGGGCCGAGCGCATGGACAACCTGAAGTCGTTCCACTTCGACCTGGCGCACGAGAACGGCACCTCCCAGATCGTGCGCGGCCTGCAGATGGTGAGCGCGACCGGGGACGTGGTGCCGCCGGACCGCCTGCGGCTGGACGCGAAGGCGAAGGCGGGGCCGCTCAACATCGCCGTCGGCATCGTGGCGCTGCCGGGGCACTCGTACATCACCAACCCCGTGACCGGCCGATGGGAGGAAGAGCAGATCTCCGTCTCACAGTTCTTCGACCCGGCCGTCGGCGTCACCGCTCTCATGCGCGGTACGACGGAGGCGAAGGTGACGGCGACTGAGAAGGTCGAGGGCCGTAACACCCACCGAGTCGAGGCCCTCGTGGACTCGGGGAAGATGACCCTGTTCGCGGCGAACGCCGCGCCGGGCCGCGCGCTGAAGGTGCGCGCCTGGGTTGGGGTCGATGACCCCGTCCTCGTGCGGGTGGAGATCGACGGCGCCGTCGCCGAGGGCGAACCCGCCAATCTCCTTCGCCGCCTCACGCTGTCGAAGTTCGATGAGGCGATCCAGATCGACGCGCCCCAGACCGGAGCAGCCCGGTAGTGAGTGCTGCCGCGCCTGCCTCGGATCGGCGTGCGCGCGTCCTGATCGCCTGGGTCGCGCTCGGCGTTTTCGTGGCCGCGGACGACCAGACCTCGATTGTCACGATGTTGCCCGCGATCATCAGCGACATTGGCCTCACCGTGGACGACTTCTATCGATCGTCGTGGATCGTGAACGGCTACCTGCTCGGCTACCTCGTGGCGCTACCGATCGTCGGGCGTGTCGCCGACATCTACGGGCACGCGAGGGTGTTCGCGGCGTGCATCGCGTGCTTCGTGGTCGGGAGTGCGCTCGTCGCCGTGTCGCCCGGCTACACCTGGCTGGTCATTGCGCGCGGCTTCCAGGCGATCGGCGGTGGCGGCGTCGTCCCCGTCGCGATGGCGATCGTGGCGTCTGAGGTGCCCGCCGGGAAGCGGTTGCTCGGCCTCGGCGCGATCGCGGCGGCCTCGGAAGGTGGGGCGCTGCTCGGGCCGCTGTGGGGCGGGGTGATTACCGACCTCGCGGGCTGGCGTGCCGTCTTCTGGGTGAACCTGCCCATGGCAGCACCGATCGGCTACGCCGTCTGGCGCCTCGCCGGCGACGAGCGGCGTCGAGGGCGCATCGACTGGCCGGGAGCAGCGCTCCTCGGGCTGGCGCTCGCCATCCTCACCGTGGCGCTCGTGGACGACCCGAACGGTCCTCGACCGCTGGCGGTGACGCTCGCGCTCGTCGGGCTCGCCCTCGCTACGCTGGCCGTCTTCGCCTGGCACGAGGCGCGCACGCCCGAGCCGATGGTGCGCCCATCGATGCTGGCGGGACGCCACGTGGCTGCCGCCAACCTCGCGAGCCTGCTGGTGGGAGGCGGGCTGATCACCGCGCTCATCGGCGTGCCGCTGTTCGTGAACCTCGTCCTGCTGGGGTCGCCGCTCGATGGCGGGCTGACACTGATGCGCCTGACGGCTGCGGTGCCACTGGGGGCGCTGGCAGGCGGCTGGCTGGGCTCGCGGCTGGGCCTGCGCGTCACCGCCAGCCTCGGCATGACGCTGGTCGCCGCAGGCTTCGTGGGGCTCCAGGCGTGGGACGCGACGCTGTCCGAGGTGCTGCGCAGCGTGCCGCAGATGGTGGGCGGCTTCGGCTTTGGCCTCGTGATCGCACCCCTCGGCGCGGCCGCGTTGCAGGGTGTGCCCGAGGGCGGACGTGCGACCGCGAGCGCGTGGCTCACGCTGTCGCGCGTGACGGGGATGCTCGTCGGGACGGCAGTGCTGACGTCCACAGGCCTCGGACGGTTCTACGCGCGCGCCTCGCAGGCGGAGTTCAACTCACCCGACTTCGAGCGGCTGATCGCCGAGGCGCAGGTGACCACCTTCCGCGAGGTGTTCATCGCGGCGGCGGTGGTCATGGCGGTAGCCGCAGTCGTCGCATGGTTCATCGGTCGAGGCGACCGCGAGGAGCCGGCCGAGCCGTGGTGGACGGCGTCGTAGCGCGGTACGCGGAGAAGCGGGCTGCCGAGGGCAACGCCTCAGCCTGAGGTGTCGGCGCTAGCGTTCGCGCTCCCACAGCGTATCGAAGCCATCGAGGCCGCGGATGGCGGCGACCTGCTCGTAGTGTTCAGCGCGACGGAGGCCGGCGATCACGCCTCGCAGGGTTGGGCGGTAGTCCGCGTCGTACGCCTCGCGGAGCCGCTCGAGGATGCGGTCGGTGACGGGCGAGTCCGCCAGCGTGCGGATCGAGTGGGGCCAGACGAAGAACAGGAAGCGCTCCGGTGGCGCGAGCGACGGGCGGCGCTCCGCCAGCCAGGCCACACGCTCCGCAGCATCCGCCATCGGTTCGGCGAGTTCGAGGAGCGGCAGCGAGTACCCTCGGTCGTCGGCGCGGAAGTCGATGACCACGCGCTCCGTCATGAAGTCGAAGCCGACGACGAGCACCTCGGTCTCCGCCGCTGCCATCAGGAGCGCGTCGATCTCGAGTGTCAGGCCATTGTCATTCGTCATCGTGGTGTCCGCCTGAATCGAGCGTACGAGCGCGACGCCGGATGCGGAAGGGGGCCGGTTTCCCGGCCCCCTGAGGTTTCCGTCAGCGAGGGATGACCCCCGAGTACCTCGGCTAGTACATGTCCGCGGACATACCCGCGTTCGGGCGGGAGTCGTCCGGGAGGTCCGTGACCAACACGTTCGTGGTGAGCACCATGCCCGCGATGGACACGGCGTTCTCCAGGGCCGCCTTCGTGACCTTCGCCGGGTCAATGATGCCCAGCGCGATCATGTCGCCGTAGACGTCGGCTGCGGCGTCGTAGCCTTGGCCCTTCTTGAGGCTGGCCACCTTCTGCACGACCACGGAGCCATCCTGGCCGGCGTTGGTGGCGATCCGACGAAGCGGCTCCTCCAGCGCGCGGCGGAGGATCTTCACGCCCGTCTGCTCGTCCAGGTTTTCGATGACCAATTTGTCGAGGGCGGGCAGCGCGTTCAGGAACGCGACGCCACCACCGGCGACCATGCCCTCTTCGACGGCGGCACGCGTGGCGGACAGGGCGTCCTCCACACGGTGCTTCTTCTCAGTCAGTTCGACCTCGGTCGCAGCGCCGACCTTGATGATGGCGACGGAGCCGGCGAGCTTGCCGAGGCGCTCCTGCAACTTCTCGCGGTCCCAGTCAGAAGTCGCGCTGTCCAGCTGCGCGCGGATCATCGCGACCCGATCGGTGATGGCCTTCTTCGAGCCCTTGCCCTCGATGATCGCGGTGTCTTCCTTGCCGATGACCACGCGACGAGCGCGGCCGAAGTCGGTCGCAACCGCAGACTCAAGGGAGCGGTTCAACTCCTGCGAGATCAGCGTGGCGCCGGTGAACGCGGCGATGTCGCCCAGGTTCTCCTTGCGTCGGTCGCCGAAGCCCGGGGCCTTCACGGCGACGACGTTGATCGTGCCGCGCAGCTTGTTCACGGCGAGGGTGGCGAGGGCTTCCCCATCCACTTCCTCCGCGATGATCAGCAGGTTCTTGGAGACCTGGATCTGCTTTTCCAGCCACGGGAGGATCTCGTTGACGGAGGACAGCCGGCGGTCCGTGACGAAGATGTACGGGTCTTCGAGGACTGCTTCCATCCGCTCCGGGTTCGTGACGAAGTACGGCGAGATGTAGCCACGGTCGAAGGACATGCCCTCGACGTACTCGATCTCGGTCTCGACGCCACGGCCTTCCTCGATGGTGATGACGCCGTCCTTGCCGGCCTGCTCCATCACTTCACCGATGAGTTCGCCGATGTCCTTGGACGCGGCGGAGATGGCAGCGACCTGCGCCATCTGGGCGCGGGTGGTGACCTTCGTGGCGTTCTTGGTGACGGCTTCCTTGATGGCGCGAGCGGCCATCTCGATGCCGCGCTTGAGGGCCATCGGGTCGGCGCCAGCGGCGACGTTCTTCATGCCCTCGTGGACGATCGCCTGGCCCAGGACCGTGGCGGTCGTGGTGCCGTCACCAGCGATGTCGTTGGTCTTGGAGGCAATCTCCTTGGCCAACTGAGCGCCGATGTTCTCGAACTTATTGGCGAGTTCGATTTCCTTGGCGATGGTGACACCGTCGTTGGTGATGACCGGCGCGCCGAACTTCTTGTCCAGCACGACGTTCCGGCCGCGGGGCCCGAGCGTCATCTTCACGGCGTCCGCCAGGGCGTCAATGCCGCTCCGGAGCGCGTGGCGCGCCTCTTCGTCGAACAGCAGTTGCTTGGCCATAGTGAGTTCCCGTCCTTCGTCCTCGTCCTGCGCCCGCGACCGCCGCGGTCGCTGGGTCGTGCTGCGTTAGCACTCTGCGGGTTGGAGTGCTAACGGTTGTACCGAATCGCGAGGCAGCGCGCAAGATCCCTGAGGCGCTTCGAGGCGATATCCGTCCGGAAGTGCCCAGATCCGACCCCGGAGTGGGTGTTTCACGGCCTCGATCCTCAGATTCGAGAGACGGGCGCTGGGGGAAGCGGTTACGCCGCGGCGGCGACCATGAAGGCGTCGACGCGTTCCAGGATGGCCTCCATGCCGCCGGCCTGACGCAGGGAGGCGGCCAGGGGGCCCTGGGCCCACCCCTCGGGCACGGTGGCCTCCGAGGTGGGGGCGACGCCGTCCGACATGCCATAGGCGCGGGCGTAGAGGCGGGCGCGGGCGACGGTGGCGGCCAGGCCACCCTCCACCGCGAGTTCGTCCAGCGGACGGGTGTGGCTGCCGATCGCGGCGACGAGGTCCGCGGGGAACCCCCAGTGCTCCGCCAGCGCCTCGCCGAGTTCGGCGGTGGTGAAGCCCAGGACGTCACGCTCGGCGGTTGTGCGAGAGACGCCGGTCGCGGAGCGCTCGACGACGGCGCGGAGCAGATCGCTCCGGAACTGGTCGAGGGCGAGGACGCCGACCTGGTGCAGGACACCCGCCGTGAACGCTTGATCCTGGTAGCGACCTTCGGTGCGTGCCAGCACCTCGGCCAGCATGCCGGTGGCCACCCAGAACTGCCAGAACGCGTCGTAGTCGAGGCTCGTGCTGCGTCGGGCGTCGCCGACGACGCATGCGGCGAGGGTGGACTGGCGCACGGCGCGGAAGCCCAGGAGCACGACAGCGTCGCGCACCGTCGTGATCCGGCGTGCAAAGCCGTAGAACGGCGAGTTCGCCAGCCGCAGGACCTTCGAGGTCAGCGCCTGGTCGCTCGCGATCAGCGAGGCGAGTTCGTGAGCGGAGAACTTTGCGTCATCCGAGAGTTCCAGGACACGGAAGGCGACAGCGGGCAGCGGACGGAGTTCGGCGACACCGGCCACCATCTCGTCGATAGCTCAGGCGCTCCCCCGCCGCGGCGCGACGGTTCGCGATGCGGGCAGCGAGAGCCGCTCGCGCTCCAGCAAACGGGTCCGCGGGGTCGATTCGGGCGCTCGGCATCCCTGCCTCCGTGGCGGCCCGCATTCGGCCGCACTCTTCCACGGAGGATTGTCGGCTGGCGAGCCGCAGGATTCAGTCAGGGATTTCCCGCGTCCGGGCTCGGGGTCTGCCACACCAACGGCTGAGGCACCTCGGGCCCGACGCCCAGCAGGCGGCGCACGGGCGGGCGGAGCCAGCCGGCGCGCGCGACTGGCCAGTAGCGCAGCACGGCGAACCCGGCGATCGCCTCGCGGGGCACCGGCCCGAAGTCCCGGCTGTCCGTCGATGCGCCTCGATGGTCGCCGAGCACGAAGTAGGTGCCCGGCTCCAGACGGTTGATGCCGCGATGCTGCTCGGTGGGGGTTTCGCCGTGGGCGTACGGCTCGATGAGTACGCGACCGTTCACCTGCAGGCTGCCGCCCACGCGCAGCGCCTCGCCGGGCTGCCCGACGACGCGCTTCAGCAGCAGCCGGCCGTCACCCTCCGGCCTCGGATCGTGGAGCGCGACGATCTGGCCGTACTCCGCGCCGGCCGGCGGTGCGCCGCGACGGAGGATGAGGAAGTCGCCGGGCTCGAGGGCGGGCGTCATGCTCTCGCCGGCAACCTCGACGCGCATCACGCCTCGGCGCAACACGACGGCGAGTATGGAAACAGCGGCCGCAGCCAGCGCACCAAGCGCCAACCACAGCCGCTGCATCATCATCAACCGGCTCGGAAGTCGAGAAGGCCTAGGCCTTTTTCGTCTCCCAGAAGATCGTGTCGATCTGCTTGATCAGGCCGAGCAGTTTCTCGCCCTGCGCGGGGTCCTGCGACTTCTTCGACAGGCCGGCTTCCTTGGTGGCGTCCCAGAACAGCTGGTGCAGCTGCGGGTACTTCTCCACGTGGGGGGGCTTGAAGTAGTCGGTCCAGAGCACCCACAGGTGCTCCTTCACCATGTTCGCGCGCTCCTCCTTGATGGAGAGGCAGCGCGAGCGGTAGTCCTCCACCGTCTCGGCGGCGGACTTCATGGAGTCGGCCTTCTGGTAGCGCTCCTGGACGGCCTTGACGGACTCCGCCTCAATACGTGCCTGGGCGGGGTCGTACACGCCGCAGGGCAGGTCGCAGTGCGCGTACGCGGTCTCCGTCGGCCGGATGAGACGCTCGATGGCGTTCCGAATCATGCTGGGCTCCTCGCTGATGCGTTGGTCGGGGCCTGATGCTCCGCCCGCAGGCTTCAACGTGTCAACCGGGCGGTACGATGCGGACGCCGCTGCCGCGCTCAGTGTTGGGTCAGACACCCGGCGGGGCATGACCGCTGAGGAGGGATCAGCATGCCCATCCGTAACCTTTGATGTGCACCGTGGCCGTCTGGACGGTGACCGAGCGCGCGTCGATCGTCGCGATCTGCACATCTCCCCGCGCCGGTGCGCCGATGGAGCAGCACGAGGCGGCCCTGCTGGTGCCCGGTGTGGGGATCGACAGCGACCGCTATGCCCTGCGGACAGGCTGGTGGAGCGACCCGCAGTGGCCCGACCAGGAACTGACGTTGTTCGAGCTGAGGTCGCTGAGGCGATCGGAATCGCGCCGTCCAGGGCGCGGCGAAACCTCGTGATGCGCGGTGTACGGCTCGAAAGTCTCGTGGGGGTTCGCTTCCGGATTGGCGAAGCCGTCGTAGTCGGTGTGCGGGCCTGCGATCCCTGCCGCTACATCGAGGACTTGACTGGCAAGCCGGGGATCACGAAGGCGCTTGAGGGGTTCAACGGCGGCCTGCGGTGCCATATCGAGACAGGTGGCCAAGTGCGTATCGGCGACGTGATCGAGGTTGTCGGTCCGGCGGTCGAGTAGGCCCTAGATGTGGGCGAGCGAGACGCCGCCCGACATCCGGTCGGGGTCGTTCAGGCCCGGGAACGGCGCGAACAGCGACTCAAGTTCACGTCGGATCGGGTCACCTTCGGGCAGGTAGGCGGAGAAGTCGCCGTCTGGCTCAGGACGGGCGCGCTGCCCGGTCACATCGAAGTGCTTGATCTTGTCCTGCAGCATCATCAGCCCCTGCAGCAGGGACTCCGGACGCGGCGGGCAGCCCGGCACGTAGACATCGACGGGTGCGATGAGGTTCACGCCGGGCAGCACTGAGTAGGCGTATGCGAACGGCCCGCCCATGATCGCGCAGCCGCCCATGGAGATGACCCACTTCGGGTCAGCCATCTGGAGGTAGATGCGGCGCACCACCGGCGCCATCTTCCAGGTCACGGTGCCCGCGACGATCATCAGGTCCGCCTGCCGAGGCGATGCTCGGAAGACCTCCGACCCGAACCGCGCGATGTCGTAGCGCGAGGTGGCCGAGGCGATCATCTCGATGGCGCAGCAGGCGAGGCCGAACATCGCCGGCCAGAGCGAGTGCGCGCGCGCCCAGTTGACGAGGGTGTCCACGGACGTCATCAGGACGTTCTTGCGCACCTCTTCTTCGAGGGCAGCGCCGGTCAGTTCCTGCTCGCCGAGCAGCGGGTGCGGCAGGCGCAACGCGCCCTCGCCCGCCGAGGCGGCAGCGATGTCCAGACCGAGGTTCAAGGAACGCGGCACCGTGGTCACAAGCGAGCCCCCGCTGTCAGATTCGCCATCCGCCGCATGCTACGCCGGGCCTCGGAGGGCGGCAAACCTCGGACCCAACGCTACGAGGCCAGCCACGGCAGCCACGAGGCGGGCGGCTCCGTGACCGGGATCGGGGACAGCGCGCGGAGGCGCTGCACGGCGCCGGGGAGCACCTCCAGCAGGCGGTCGATGTCGGCGTCCGTGTTCTGGCGGCCGAGGGTGAACCTCAGCGAGCCGCGTGCGAGGTCTTCCGGGACGCCCATCGCCACCAGCACGTGGCTCGGCTCCACGGAGCCAGTCGTGCAGGCAGAGCCCGAGGACGCCGCGATGCCGGCGAGGTCGAGCGCCAGCAGGATCGACTCGCCCTCCACGAAGCCGACGCAGCACGACACGTTGCCGGGAAGCCGCTGGTCGAGGTCGCGCGGGCCGGTGATCGCCAGCAGCGGGATGCGGCGCGGGAGTTCCTCGATCAGCCGCGCCTGCAGATGCCGTTCGTGGGAGAGGTCAGCTTCCCGCCGCTCCGAGGCGAGCGTGATGGCGTGCGCGAAGCCGGCGATGGCGGCGGTGTCCTCGGTGCCCGCGCGGAGCCGCCGTTCCTGCCCGCCGCCGAGGATCTGCCCGGCGAGCGGCGTGCCGCCGCGGACGTACAGCGCACCCGCACCGCGCGGCCCGTACATCTTGTGCGCCGTGACGGTCATCAGGTCGACGCCGAGCCGGTCGACGTTTACCCCGAGGTGCGCAGCGGACTGCACCGCGTCCGTGTGGACTGCGGTGTGCGGGTTCTTCGCGTGTACGAGTCGCGCGATCGTCCCGATGTCGTTGACCGCGCCCACCTCGTTGTTCGCGTGCATGACGGAGACGAGCACCGTGTCGTCGCGCACGGCGGCCTCGACGGCGGCAGGGTCGATGCGGCCATCGGGACCTGGCGCGATCCGCGTAACCTCGGCGAGCCCGTCCCGCTCGAGTTGTTCGGCAGGGTCGAGGATGGCGTGATGCTCGACGGCGGAAATCACCACGTGCCGCCCTCGCTGCTGCGTGGCGGCAAGGACGCCGCGGAGCGCGAGGTTGTCGGCCTCCGAGCCTCCCGAGGTGAACACGATCTCTTCGACGCGCGCGCCCAGGTGGTGGGCGATGACCGCGCGGGCGTCATCGATGGCGCGGCGCGCCTCCTGCGCCTCGACGTAGATCGAGGAGGGGTTGTGCCAGGCGGTGGCGAGGAAGGGCAGCATCACCTCGACCACGGCGGGGTCAGGGGGCGTGGTCGCCGCGTGGTCCAGGTAGATGCGCGCGGGGCGCTGCGCGGTCATACCGTTGAGGATAGGCGTTCCCGCTCGCGTCGAGCCGAGCGGGCGAGGTGGTGCAAAGGATCAACCGCCCTCTTACCATCGAGGGAATGGCGATGAACGGCATCGACGGCACTCGTGAGCAGATCCTCGCGCTCCTGCGACGGCGGGAGCGGATGGCGGTCGCTGACCTCGCCCGTGAACTGAAGTTGGCCGGTGCGACCGTCCGCCGCCACCTCGACCTTCTGCTTCGCGACAAGTTCGTCTCCGTCGCCCCCCAACGAGGCGGCACGGGACGCCCTCGCCACATCTTCGCGATCACGGATTCCGGGTCGGAGTTGTTCCGCCAGAACTACGTGCGCATGACGCGCCGCCTGCTCAGCGAGATCGTCTCCCTGAGCACGGACGAGACCGCCGGACGATCCGGCGCCGAACTCGCTGACCTCATCTTCGCGAAGATGGCCGAGCGTCTGGCCGCTGAGTACCGCGCCCGCGTGGAGGGCGACACGCTCGCCGAGCGCGTCCGCTCCGTTGCCCACCTGCTCTCCGAAGAAGGCCTGTACTTCGAGGTCGTCGAGGCCCCCGGGGGCTCCAGCCTCCTCGGGCGGGGCTGCCCCTGCACTCGCCTGCTGGGGGAGCACGACGGCGTCTGTGACCACGACCGGGTGCTGCTCTCGCGCATCCTGGGGGTCGAGGTGGTGCCGCTCCGCGCCGAATCGCTGCCGGGGGACTTCGTCTGCGGCTACCACGTGCCCGCCTCGACACCCCGGTCGCCGCTGGAGGCCGCCCCGACAACGGTGTAGGCAGATGCCACTCTGGGATGGCGGAGGCTGTCCGGGGTGGGTTATCATTCATGAGCAGTCCAGCGACGGCGGTGTCGCGGATCGACCTCGGAGGTTCCTATGAGCGTTCCGCTGCCCGGTATGGGTGCGACCATTTCCAGCAAGCCTGCGCCGGCCCCGACGGCCATCAGCGCAATGGTGACGATGACCGACCGCGCCGCCACGAAGGCGAAGTCGCTCCTCGAAGCGAAGGGGTACCCAGACGGGATGCTCCGCGTCTTCGTCGTCGGTGGTGGCTGTTCCGGTTACCAGTACGGCATGGCCATCGCGCCGACCGCGGACCCGACCGACCAGGTCGTGGTGCTCGATGGTGGCGTGAACGTCGTCGTCGACCGCGAGTCCGTCCCGATGATCTCCGGCGCTGAGATCGACTTTGTGGAGGACCTGATGAAGTCAGGCTTCACGATCTACAACCCGAACGCGGTCTCGGCCTGCGCCTGCGGCTCGTCGTTCCAGACCGGCGAGAACCCGGGGACGCCGCGTCCCTGCTAGTCGCCATCATGGTTGACCTGCATCGAAGCCCCGCACACGCGGGGCTTCTTGCTGTCCGTCTGCGTACGTGGGAGCGGTATCCTGCGGACGCGAGTGCGAGGAGTTGGCGAATGCAAGCCTGGATCAACGTCGGGACCCCGGAGAACTTCGAGATCCTGCGAAAGCGGAAGTTCGACCTGTCGCCTTTCAAGGCGTCGCGTCGCCGGCAGACAGCGGAGATGCAGCCGGGCGACCGCATCGTTTACTACCTCACGGGGGTGGTGCAGTTCGGCGGGGTCGTCGAGGTGACTGGCCCGGTGCGCGAGGAGACGAAAGACCTGGGGCTGTACTCGGAGGTGAAGGAGGAAGAGGACTATCCCTTCCGCCTGCCGACGAAGCCAGTCGTCATCGCGAAGCTCGGTAACTACGTGGAGATCCGCGAGATTACCGACCTGCTGGAGAAGACGAGGCCGTTCGGGCCGAAGAAACTCGGCATGTGCTTCCGCGGCAACGTCCACAAGATCTCGCAGCACGACCTCGATGTGATCGAGGGACTGATGCGCGAGCGGGCGTAGCGCGTGAACGAGTTCGTGCCGCGACGGCTGACGCGCAGCGGCGACCGCCGCCTCGGCGGTGTGTGTGCCGGGATCGCGGAGTACTTCGGGCTCGACCCGACCGTCGTCCGTGTGATCGCGGTACTCCTGCTGCTGGTCGGTCCGATCGGCGGGTTCACCTTCCTCGGCTACATCGTGCTGTGGATCGTGCTGCCGGAGTCCCCGGCGGCCACCGCGCAGCTTCGCGTCACGCGCGACCGAGGTGACACCGGCTTCATCATCGGCATCGGGCTCCTCGCCGTCGGGGCGTGGTTGCTCGTCAGCCGCATCGGCTGGATGGGGATGGGTTGGATGCACGGCGGCTGGCTGCCGGGCTTCGCGAGCGTGCCGCTGCTGCTCGTCACCGCCGGCGTCATCGTCGTGATGCTGTCGCGTCGCAAGCGTCCATAGCGGTGGGCCTCAGCGGCTCGCGAGGATCGAGGGGCACCGATGGCTGAGACGACGACCGGGGAGCAGCTGTCGCTGATGGTGGGGCGCCTGCTCGACAACTGTTCGAAGTGCCTCGTGGACCTCACGCACGAGCAGATCCACTTCCACGCGGGAGCCACCTCGAACTCGATCGCATTCGAAATGTGGCACGTCGCGCGCACCGTGGACAACGTGCTGTTCTTCGCCTTCGACCGCGACCGCCCGGTGTGGCTGCGCGACGGGTACGAGGA
>CANFFZ010000012.1 GCA_947446155.1 Chloroflexota bacterium
GGATTGCTACGCGGCCGCGTTCGTCGATGGAGTGCTCGAAAGTGCCGAAGAAGTACACAACCGTGACTCCTCGTCACCTTCGGAACGGACGAGAGGCTTGGGTTTCCCCACTCCTCCCCACACCGAGGTCGACTCTAGCACCATCATTCAGCACTTTGCAACATTTCACCCCATATTGCCCCAGAATTCTTCCCGCTAGGCTTCCATCGAGCGCGCTACGATCCCCCTATCCCCACTCCGTTCTCGGGAGCCCTCGATGCCGCCCATCCGCCACCGCGCTGCCGTGCTGACCGTGAGCGACCTCGGCTCCCGCGGGGAGCGCGTGGATACGGCTGGGCCGGCGGTCGCCTCGCTGCTGGCGGGGGCGGGGTTCGAGGTGGTCGAGCAGGTGCTGCTGCCGGACGAGCTGGAGCAGATTGCGGCGCTGCTTCGGCGCTGGGCGGACGAGGGGGAGATCGCCCTCGCGGTCACGACCGGGGGGACGGGGCTCGCCCCACGGGATCGGACGCCGGAGGCGACCCTGGCCGTCCTCGACTACCGCGTGCCGGGCATGGAAGAGGCGATGCGGGCGGCGAGCGTCGCCGTGGTGCCGACCGCGATGCTGTCGCGGGCGGTGTGCGGGGTACGCGGGCGGACGCTGATCGTGAACCTGCCGGGTTCGGAGCGCGGCGCGCGCGAGAACCTCACCATACTTCTACCGGTGCTGGACCACGCCTGTTCATCGCTCCGTGGGGACGCCGAGGAGAGCGCGGGGACGCACGGCCGGATTCAGGGGCAGCTGTGACGCCCGTGACCTCGATCCGGTTCGACGTGCTGACCATCTTTCCGGGGATGTTCGTGGGGCCGCTCGACCAGTCGATCCTGGGGCGCGCGCAGACGGCGGGGCTCGTGAGTGTGCAGATTCACGACCTGCGGGACTGGGCGCATGACCGGCATCGGACGGTGGACGACGCGCCGTTCGGTGGCGGACCTGGGATGGTGATGAAGCCGGAACCGCTATTCGAGGCGATCGAGGCGATCCAGCCGCTCGCCGAGGCGCCTGCGACCGTAATCTTCATGTCACCCCAGGGACGGCGGCTCGACCGCGCGCTCGTGGACGAATTGGCGGCGCTGCCTCGGCTGCTGCTCGTGTGCGGGCGGTATGAGGGGGTGGACGAGCGGGTGCTGGAGCACGCCGTGGACTTCGAGGTGTCGATCGGGGACTTCGTTGTGTCGGGGGGCGAGATTCCGGCGATGGTGGTGATCGACGCTGTTTCACGGCGGATCCCGGGCGTCCTCGGCGGGGACGACTCGCTGGACGAGGAGTCGTTCGACGAAGGGCTGCTGGAGTACCCGCAATACACCCGCCCGGCGGAATTCCGAGGGTGGCCGGTGCCGGAGATCCTGCTCTCCGGCCACCACGCCGAGATCGGGAAGTGGCGCCGCCGTCTGCGCATGCTGCGCACGAGGTTCCGGCGCCCCGATCTGCTCCCCGGTGCCTCGCTCACCGCGAAGGAGCGGGCGTGGTTGGACGCCCAGCCCTCCGACGATGCTGACCAGGCCGCCCTCGACGCTATCGAGCGGGGCCGGGTAGACTGACCTTCCGCGGCTCGGCTGCCGCTCCGAATCTCAGCAACAGGACACACTGCCATGTCGATCGACCTCGCCACGCTCACCCAGCCGCGCAACCCCGCGCTCCCGAGTCTCCCTGAGTTCGGCGTGGGGGACACGGTCCGCGTGCAGGCCCGCGTGGTCGAGGGAGACCGCGAACGGCTTCAGCCGTTCGAGGGCGTGGTCATCCGCATGAAGGGTGGCTCGGCCGGCAACTTCACGGTCCGCCGCATCGCCTCGGGCGTGGGTGTCGAGCGCACTTGGCCGATGAACAGCCCGCGCCTTGAGTCGCTGGCGATTACCCGTCGCGGTCGCGTCCGCCGCAGCCGCCTCTTCTACCTCCGCGGCCTGACCGGCCGTGCTGCCCGCGTGAAGGAAGCCCGTCGGGGCTAGCCTCGCGTCTCGCGCACTCTCGATGTGGCCGGGCGACGCCCGGCCTCTTCGTGTGTGCCACTTCCCTGATCGCGCGCCCGATACGATCGAGGTATGCCCGCTCCGCTGATTGACCGCCCCAGCGCCCGGCAGCGCTATGTGAAGGTCGCCGTCAACTCCGGACGGACGACGTACCTCACGTTCTCCTACGCGGTGCCGCCAGGACGGTCGGTCGTGGTCGGCGAGGTCGTCCACGTCCCGTTCGGGAAGCAGACGTTCCAGGGGATCGTGGTGGAGGGGCCGTTCGATACGCCGGGGTACGACCCGGAGGCTGTCCGGCCGCTGGAGCCGCCAGTCGTGGGTGCGCCTCGCGTGTCCCCCGAGCGGATGGAACTCGCGGCCTGGCTGCAGCAGTACTACCTCGCTCCGCCGTGGGAGGCACACGCGCTGTTCTTGCCGCCGGGCGCGGGGGAACGGCCGCGTACTTCGTACGTCCGGGGTGCGGGCGAGCCTGTCGCGCTCTCCGAGCGGCAGCAGGCGGTGTACGACGTGCTGAGCGCCGAGCCGCGCGACGACGACGACCTGCGTGCGCGCGTCGAAGGGCGGGTGCCCGCGCGATCGTTCGAGGCGGCGCTTTCGCTGCTCGTACGGCGCGGGCTGGCAGAGCGGCACTATTCGCTCGACCGGCCTCGAGGGCAGGCGCGAGTAGCGGAGGTGGTGCGGCTGCTCGTCACCCCCGAGCGGGCGCGCGAGTTCGCGGACGCGATCGAGGGCAGACGCACCTCGCGTCGTGGGCGGGCGTTGCGCTTCGTGCAGGAACGGGGCAGTGCGCCGTTCGAGGCGGTGGCACGAGAGGCGCGCGGTGGCCCGGCGGTCGAGACGCTGATCGAGGACGGCGTTCTCCAGCGTGACGGTGATGACGTGCGTCTCGCGGTCGACACAGCCGAGGTGCCTCGGCTGCTCCGGCGGTTCTCACGCAGCACGGTGGAAGAGGCGGCGGCTGGCACCCTCGAACTGCTGGTCGCGCGGGCGGAGGCACGCGAGGAGCCGGTGGTGCCGCTGCGCGGGCTGGCAGCGGAGGTCGGGCGCGAGGCACGCGCCGGCGTCGATCGGCTGGTCGAGGCGGGGATGGTGGAGATCCAGCGGGTGCTGGACCGGCGCGATCCGCTCGCGACCCTCGACGTCATCGTGCGACCGCCGGTGGAACTGGTGGCGGAGCAGCGGGAGGTCGCGTCGGCGATCCGCGCGGGCATCGACGAGTTTGCGGGGCAGGCGTTCCTGCTGCACGGAGTGACGGGATCGGGCAAGACCGAGGTGTACCTCGGTGCGCTGCGGCACACGGTGGCGCGCGGGCGGCGGGCGATCGTGCTGGTGCCGGAGATTGCGCTGACACCGCAGACCGTGCGGCGGTTCGCGGAACGGTTTCCGGGGCGCGTGGGTGTGCTGCACTCGGGCCTCAGTCTGGGTGAGGCGTACGACGAATGGCACGAGGTGGCGCACGGCGCCTACGACGTGGTGATCGGATCGCGGAGCGCGATCTTCGCCCCGCAGCCGGACCTCGGCCTGATCATCATCGACGAGTTCCACGAGTGGACGTACAAGCAGCACGACCCGGCGCCGCGATACGACTCGCGGACGGTGGCGCTCGAACTGGCGCAGCGCAGCGGGGCAGCGCTCGTCCTGGGGTCGGCGACGCCCGATGCGGAGCGCTGGCTAGCGGCGGACGAAGGGCGGATCACGCGCCTCGACCTGCCAAGGCGGATGCGACCCGCGGCGGACACCGACGGCTTCCTGCGCCTGTGGCCACAGGCGACCCTGCCCGAGGTCGAGGTCGTGGATATGCGCGGCTCGACCAACCTCTTCTCGCCCCGACTCGTCGAGGTGCTGGGTGAGGTGCTCGACCGGGAAGAGCAGGCCGTGCTGTTCCTCAACCGTCGAGGGCTGGCGGCTTACCTGCTGTGCCCGAAGGGGCACTCGCCCGTGTGCTTCTCCTGCGACGTCGCCCAGTCGCTGCATGAAAACGGCCGGCTGATCTGTCACACCTGCGGGCGCTCACGGCTCGTGCCGCCTCGGTGTGTGGAGTCCGGGTGCGGGCTTCCGCTGCGGCCGGTGCGGGCGGGGACGCAACGCGTGGAGGAGGAGGTGCGGCGGCACTTCCCGACTTCCCGGGTGGTGCGCTGGGATCGCGACAGCGCGCGGACGCTGGAGCAGCACGAGGCGATCCTGCAGGAGTTCGTGCGCAACGGCGATGTGCTGGTGGGCACGCAAATGGTGGCGAAGGGCCTCGATCTGCCGCTGGTGACGCTGGTGGGGGTGGTACTGGCGGACTACACGCTGCGGGAGGCCGATTTCCGCGCACGGGAGCGGACGTTCCAGATGCTGGTGCAGGTCGCGGGCCGCGCAGGCCGAGCGGAGCGAGACGGGCGGGTGATCGTCCAGACGCTCCAGCCGGAGCACCCGGCCATCCTCGCGGCCGCCGGGTACCGAGGCGACGCGTTCTTCGAGGAGGAGTTGGCGTGGCGTCACGAACACGGCCATCCGCCATTCCGTCGCCTGATCCGGCTGCTCTTCTCGCACGCGAACGCGACTTACGCCGTGGAGGAGGCTGCACGCCTCGCGGAGGAACTGCGGACGCGCGCCGCCGGTATCCCCGGCATCGAGGTGCTGGGGCCGCTGGTGCCAGGGGTCGCGCGGGTGCGCGGGCGGCACCGATGGACCGTGTTGATCCGCGGTGACGAGGGCGCGTCGATCCTGCGGGACGATCTCGACACACTGCCACCGGGGTGGGCAGTCGATGTTGATCCACTCACCCTCGACTAACGCGCGGACGTGCGCGTGAGAGTTGACGGACTGCAGGGGTTGTCACGCTACAATCCGACGCGTCTTGGTGGGACTCGATCGAGCCCGCATGTGAAGCGTCGATGACGGGGAGACGTGGCGAATGACGGTGCGCCCGATCCGGTACCTGGGCGACCCAGTCTTGCGCAAGCCCGCGAAGAAAGTGTCGCGGGTGGACGACTCGATCCGCCGCCTGATCGCAGACATGACAGAGTCGATGTACGCGGCGCACGGCGTCGGCATCGCGGCGCCGCAGATCGGCGTCGGCCTGCGCGTCGTGGTCATTGGCATGCCGGATGAAGAGCCGTTCGCGCTCATCAACCCCGAAGTGATCAAGCGCAGCGGTGAGCGCCGCCTGGATGAGGGCTGTCTCTCGGTTCCCGGCTATCGTGGGAGCGTGACGCGCTCGCTCTCGGTGGTGGTGAAAGCGCTCGACGAGCACGGGCGCGAGATCCGGGTGAAGGCCGAGGGCGACATGCTCGCGCAGTGCTTGGAGCACGAGACGGACCACGTGAACGGGCTGTTGTACGTCGATCGACTGGACGCGAAGACCGACCTAGTGAAGGTGGGCGTACCGCGCACCGTGCCCGATGATGGCGCCGAGGACGAGATGGACGAGGAGGCGTAGATGGACTCGTACGTCATCGTCCTGTTCGCGGTGATCGCAGCCTTCTACTTTATCCTGCTTCGGCCCGTGATCCAACAGCAGAAGAAACATAAGAGCGACATCTCCGGGCTGCAGATCGGTGACGAGGTGCTGACGTCTGGCGGCTTCTATGCCATCGTGCGCGAGATCAACACGCAGGACGATCGCGAGACGGAGATCGTGTTGGAGGCTGCCCCCGGATTGTTGTTGCGCGGTACCGCGAGTGCCGTCGGTTCCGTCACGCATCGTGCCGCTGAGGCACCGGACACATCGAATTCTGGATCAGGATCATGACGCCACGTTACGAGGTTCGCCGCACCGACAGCCGCATTGACAGCACACGCGAGAGGCAGACCACCGTGCTGACGACGCTCCGCCCGATGCCCACGTCCACCGCCACCATCGAGGTGGCCGACCTCGTGCGCGAGGTGCTGGCGCGCCTGCCGGACGTGACCGTAGACCTCGTAGCTCCCGTCGCCATCGACCTTCCGACGGCTGTCCTGCTCCAGCGAGCACCGGAGGCGCGCCGACGTCTGGCCGACGAAGCGCCGGATAAGGACGACGACACCGAGGAGGAGGAGGAAGAGGACGACGCGGACGACGACGACGATGACGACGACTGGGACGCGGACGACGACGACGATGACGACGACTGGGACGAAGACGACGACGACGATGACGACGACTGGGACGAAGACGACGACGAGGAAGATGACGACGGCGAGGAGGACGAGGACGAGGACGGCGACGCGGCTCCGAAGCCTGCCCGGAAACCTCGGCCGGCCCGTCCCGTCCGGCCGACACGAAGCACCAGGCCGGCCGTCCCCGCAATCCCGGAGCCTGCTCGCCGCCGCCGCTAGCGCGGGGTACCCTCGTGAGCGGAACCCCGACTAGCGAAAGCGCCCTTGATGCGTCGTGTCCGCCGCTTCCTCCCGGTGACCCTTGTGGCCCTGCTGGCGGTCGCGTGCCTGTACATCATCTGGCCCTCGATGCCGCGTGACTTCCTGCCCACCGGTATCCCGTGGCCAGCGGGCAAGGGCATCAAGATCGGATCCTTCGAGCGGCGCACACTGCGCCTCGGCCTCGACCTCCAGGGCGGCACGCGGCTCCTGTTGCGCGCCGAGGTGCCCGAGGACTTCCAGGGCAACATCGACGACGCGCTGGAGGGCACGATCCGAGTGCTGCGGAAGCGCGTGGACGCCTCGGGTGTCGCGGAAGCCGAGATATCACGACAGGGCGACAAGAACCTGACGGTGCAGTTGCCGGGCCTGACGCCGGAGCGTGCTCGATCACTCCTCGGACGGACGGCGCAGTTGCGCTTCTGCGAGCCGGCCGGGGCGAATGCGGCGGATGTCGGTCTCTGCGACGAGTCAGGGCAGTGGCAACAGGCGACCAGCGACGTGGACGGCCAGCGGATCGCACTCACGGGCCGGTTCCTGAAGTCGAACGCCTTCGTGCAGTTCGACCAGGCCGGGCGTCCGGGGGTGGGCTTCGAGTTCCAGGACAACGGTGGCGAGGTGTTCCGCCAGGTGACCTCGCGCCGCATCGGGCAGCAGATCGCGATCTTTCTCGACAACGAGCAGATTTCCGCGCCAGTGGTGCAGGCGGTGATCAGCGACCGCGGCAGCATCACGGGACTGACCCTCGAGCGCGCTCAGGAGCTGGTGGTCCAACTGAACGCCGGTGCGCTGCCGCTCCAACTGACGGTGCTGCAGGAACAGAACGTGGACGCGACGCTGGGCAAGGACTCCGTCCACCGCTCGGTGCTGGCGGGCCAGATCGGACTGCTGCTCGTCGCCCTGTTCATGATTCTGTACTACCGATTCCCCGGCGTGATCGCGACGGTCGCGCTGATGGTCTACACGCTGATCTCGATGGCGCTGTTCAAGCTCATCCCCGTCACGCTGACGCTCGCGGGCATCGGCGCGTTCGTGTTGTCGATCGGCATGGCGGTGGACGCCAACATCCTGATCTTCGAGCGGATGAAGGAAGAGCTGCGCGCCGGGCGCTCCTATGCCGCTTCGATCGACGCCGGGTTCTCGAGGGCGTGGCCCTCGATCCGTGACTCCAACGTGAGCACGCTGATCACGTGTGGGGTGCTGTATGTCCTCGGGGGCGGATTCGAGTTGCCGTTTCTTGGCACGTTCGACGCGCCACTGGTCCAGGGGTTCGCGTTCACCCTGGCCGTGGGCGTGGCAGTGTCGATGTTCTCGGCGATCCGCGTGACCCAGATCCTCCTCCACCTGTTCGTCGGCACCGGGATTTCACGCCGGCACGACTGGTTTGTACCAGAGGCCACGCCGCCGCCCGCGCCTGAGGGAGCCCGCCCATGACCCTCGACCTGGTCGGGACGCGGAAATGGTCGTTCCTGTTCAGCGGGATCACCGCGCTGGTCGCCGTGGTGGTGCTCGCGATCCCGCCGATGTTCCGGCCGGGCATCGAGTTCACCGCTGGCTCGACGGCGCTCATCCGGTTCACGGAGCCCGTCACCGCCGAGCGGTTGCAGGCGGCATACGCCGACCTGGGGCATGGCGAGGCGCGGATCCAGCAGACCTCCGGCTCCGAGTTCCTGATCCGTACGCGTGAACTTCAGGTACCGCCAGGGTCGTTCACCGAGCCCGCGGCACCGATCACGGCGAGGCAGGTGCCCACGGGCCCCGCGCCCGTTGAGGTCATCGGGACGCTGCAGGCGGGGGCGGAGGGTGCCACGGGGACAATTGACCTCGTCGACCTCGACCGGACGGCCGGCTGCAAGCTCGGCACCCAGAAACTCGGGACGGCGCCTGCCGGCGCGCGAGTAGACGTGGCCGAGGTGGTCGCCGACTGCGGTGGCGCAGCGGCGTACCGGGTCGTGACGAGCGACGCCTCGGGCTATATGGCGGCGAAGGACATCCGCGACTTCCAGGCGAAGCCGAAGGAAGCGGTGCCCGAGCCCGACCGCGGCGAGCGCACCGTCATCGAGAAGGGCCTGCGCGAGCGCCTCGGCACCTTCGAGGTGCGCGAGTTCTCGTCGGTGTCCGCCACGGTGTCGCGCGTGACGGTGCGGAACACGGCGATCGCGGTGGCCGTGGCGACCCTGTTCATCATGGTGTACATCGCGTTCGCATTCGCCTCGCTACCCCGTCCGATGCGATACGGGGCCTGCGCGGTCGTCGCGCTGCTGCACGACGTCGTGATCACACTCGGGATGTTCTCGCTGTTCTCCAAGCTCTTCCACGTCGAAGTGAACTTGATGTTCGTGACGGGGCTGCTGACAGTCATCGGTTTCTCGGTACACGACACAATTGTGGTGTACGACCGGATCCGCGAGAACGTGCGCCAGTCACCCCAGGCACCGTTCGCGTCCAACGTGAACGCGGCGCTGGTGCAGACGATCGCGCGCTCGATCAACACCTCGACGACGGTGCTGCTGACGGTGGCGACGATGCTGGTGCTGGGCGGGACGACGATCGCCTCGTTCCTGCTGGTGATCTTCGTCGGTGTCGCCGCGGGTACGTACTCCAGCATCGGCATCGCATCGCAGTTGCTCGTGGCCTGGGAAGAGGGCGACCTCGACCGGCTCGCGTTCTGGCGACGCACACCCGCCGAGCAACCTGCCGGCTAGCGAGGGCTAACGGGCGCCTCGAAGCAGGCGTCCGTCACCGACCCGGATCGTCACGCTGCGTCGGTCCAGCGCCTCCAGGATCGCCTGCGTGTTCCGCCGGGAGACCCCGAGGATGTCGCGCGCTTCTGCGAGTGTGAGCGGCGCCTCTCGCCCGCTCAAGTCCGCCACGATCGCCGATCGCGCGCCCTCGAAGGCCGCGGCATCGAGCAGGACGCCGTCCCCGCAGTCCACAGCGCGCCCCGACTCCACGAGGTAGGCGGCGATTGCTGCGTCGAATGGAAGGCGTTCCGGCTGGAGGCCGCCGCCCGCGAGTGCGGCGGCTGCGACGTCGATCGCCGTCTGCTGTTGAGGTGATGGCTGCGGCATCCAGCCGCCCTCGACGATGCCGTCGCCGGTCGCCTCGATGCTCGTCGCGAGCCCCAGCACGGCGGTGAACTCTCGTTGCGGGAGCCCCAGGGCGCTCCGGATTTCCTCGCGCGGCATAGCGAAGCGGAGTGGGTGGGCGAGGTGGTAGGCCGCCAACGCCTGGTGGATCGCGGACTCGTAGCGCTCGAAGGTTGCGGCGCGGAGGAGCACCGCGTCGCCGGCGGTGGGGATGAACCGTCGGATCGTGCCGTCCTCGATCAGGGCGTCCAGCGTGCGATGTGCCTCGGCGGCTTCGAGGCTGGTCGCGCGCTCGAGGGCGGTTGGCGTACACGGCTCGATCCGTTCGAGGGCGGCGAGCAACTGCGACTCGGGTGTGCCGAGCGCACGCGCCGCGAATCGTTCGGGGAGGGTGGGGTCGGTCCGTCGATGGCGCGGCGGGTTGACCTCGATCACGCGGCCGCCGCCCAGCGTCTGGTCGCCGACACGCACGACGAAGAGGTCTCCAGCGGCTGCAGCGACCGGCTCCGCCAACACCACCTGCGCCCAACCCTCTGCGCTGTCGGCGATCTCTTCAGCGCCGAACAGCCGAAGACGTCCGATCGCCTCCGCTGCTCCGAGGTGGACGGTGACGCGCAGGTTGTGGCGCATCGCCTCGCCGGGGAGTGCGCGCAGGCGGGCATCGAGGGTGCGCGCGGCCTCGAGTCGCCCGGGTGCGGCGAGCGCCTGCCCGCGCGAGAGTTCATCCGTGCTGACCCCAGCGAGGTTCACGGCGACACGGGTGCCCGGTAGCGCTTCGTCGACCTCGCGACGGTGCGACTGGAGACCACGGATGCGCAGCGTGCGGCCGCCGGGGACCACCTCGACGGTGTCTCCGGCGTGGAGGCGGCCATCCAGCAGAGTCCCGGTCACGACGGTGCCGAAGCCGGTCATCGTGAACACGCGGTCGATGCCGAGGCGTGGCCGGCCGACATCGCGCAGTGGGGACGCGGCAGCAAGTGCGTCATCGAGCGCGGCCCGGAGCGCATCGAGTCCGTCGCCGGTCACGGCGGAGACGCGGACGGAGGGTGCGCCCTCCAGCCGCGTGCCGGCGAGCGCCGTGGCGATTTCCTCTTCGACGAGCGCGGCCCATACGTCGTCGACCAGATCGCACTTCGTGAGCACGACGATAGCGCGTGGCACCTCGAGCAGTTCGAGGATGGCGAGGTGCTCTCGGGTTTGCGGCATCACGCCCTCGTCCACGGCGACGACGAGGAGCGCGAGGTCGACGGGGCCGATGCCGGCGAGCATGTGGCGGACGAAGCGGATGTGGCCCGGGACATCGACGATCGAGGTCTCACGACCGGAGGGGAGTGTGAGCCAGGCGAAGCCCAGTTCGATGGTCATCCCGCGTTCCTGCTCCTCGCGGAGCCGGTCGGGGTCGATGCCGGTCAGGGCCCGGACAAGCGTGGACTTGCCGTGGTCGACGTGTCCGGCGGTGCCGATGACGAACAAGGCGCTACTCGATAACCCGGGCGACCTCGAGCGTCGCGCGGCGGCAGGCGGGGCACTGCTCCGGGACTTCCTCGCGCGGCACCATATCGCCGAGGTCGGACAGTCCGAGCCAGATGTAGTCGCGGAGGCGGTCGCTCCAGGAGTTGGGCCCCAACGGGCCAGAGGCTGCGGGGCGCATCTCTTCTTCCCGGCGGCGGGTGACCTCGGCCTCGGACATTGGCGCGACGATGCGGACGAGGACCTCGCGCCCGCAGTGGGAGCAGCGATAGACCTGCACCGCCATCGCGTCACTCCTCAGGCGGGTCCGGCAGGATGTCGACGAATACCTCGTTGGAGAGCAGTAGACCGCGCGACGTGAGGCGGAGACGCCCGCTCACCACCTCCAGCAGCCCGAAGCGCGTGTGCTTCGCGATTGCGGCGGCGAAGGCGGTCTCTGCACGGACCCCGAAGCGGGTGGCGAACTCGTCGAGGGCGACGCCCTCCATCAGCCGGAGGCCGAGGATCATCGCGTCCGCCTGCTGGGTCACGTCGTCCGGTGTCTCGCCGCCGGCGATCTGCTGCATGGCGGCACTGCCGGATGCGGCGCGCGCCTCGACGGTCGCGTTCACGGCGTCGGTATAGCGGTTGGGAGCGTCGAGGTTGGCGAAGCGCTGGCCCACGAAGAAGGAGTGCGCGCCTGCACCAAAGCCAAGGTAGGGCTCCGCGCGCCAGTAGACGAGGTTGTGGCGGCAGGCCCGACCGGGCTGTGCCCAGTTCGAGATCTCGTACTGCTCATACCCCGCGTGGGCGAGGCGCTCACGGGTCCACTCGTACTCCTCGGCCGCGACATCAGGGTCGGGGTCGGGGAGTTGGCCCTTCTGGACGCGGTAGTAGAGGGCGGTGCCCGGCTCGACGGTGAGGGCGTAGCAGGAGAGGTGCTCCGGGCGGAACTCGATGACCCGCTCTAACGATTCCTGCCACTGTTCCGTGCGCTGACCGATCAGCCCGAAGATCAGGTCGAGGTTCATGTTGTCGAACCCGGCGGCGCGTGCATCCTCGACGGCCTGCACCACGCGCTCGGGTGTGTGTTCGCGCTCGAGCAGTTCGAGTTCGTCCTGGCGCATCGACTGCACGCCCATCGAGAGGCGGTTGATGCCGAGGCCGCGTAACCCTTCGAGGTGCTCACGGGTCAGTTCGGTGGGGTTCGCCTCGAGGGTCCATTCGGCGTCCGGGGCGATGTCGTACTGGTCGTGGACGGCGGCAGTGATCGCTCGCATGTCGTCGAGCGAGGTGAGGCTGGGGGTGCCGCCACCGAAGAAGACGGTGTCCACGTGGAAGGGGCGGGCGGCGGGCGCCCAGAGTTCCAGTTCGCGGACGAGGGCCGGGGTGTACTCCGGGACGAGGTGTTCGAGGCCCTCGTAGGAGTTGAAGTCGCAGTAGCCGCATTTCGAGGAGCAGAACGGGATGTGGAGGTAGAGCGCCAGCGTTGGCTTGCTGTCCGCCGTCCGCGCCGGCTGTCCCACGGGGCTGATCGAGGAGGTCATGCGGGGAGCGTAACAGCCGTCTCTCACCCGCTCCATCGAGCCCGATCGGGCGAGGCCGGGGCCAGAGGGCTACGATTTCTGTGTGGGACACCTCGACGAACGCGACCTCCTCGAATCTCTCGACCGTTGGGCCGAGCAGGGCCTCCTCTCCTCCGAGCAGGCCGAGGCGATTGCCGCGCATGAGGGTGTGACGCGAGGCACGGTGCCCGATCCGTCCGGGGTCAGCGGTGGGGTGCTCCTCCAGTACGCCGGCTCACTGGTCGCCCTCGGCGCGGTGTTCGGTATCTATTTCACGGTGCTGGACGACCTCTCCGAGTGGGCGCGCTTCGGCGTGATGGTCGCCGTGGCAGTGGGCTGGACTGCCCTCGCGTGGCTACTCAGCCGAGCGGACGGCGGAGCGGCTGCGGGGGACGCCCTCGGGTTCGGCGCAGCGGTCCTCTGGTACGCGGCCTCACTCCAGGCGTTCGCCGCCGTCGACTGGCTGGGCGGGGACGCAACCCCGGGCCAGATGCGCGTCACCTTCCTCGCGACATCCGCGGTGGGCGCTGCGGCCGGCTATCTGGCCGCGCAACGCATCCCGGCACCCCTCGCTGCGCTCGGCGTTCCGGTCGCGGTCGTGTGGGGGATGGGCGCCATCGGCTGGTGGGTCGGGAACGCGGACGAGAACGCACCAGGCGTCGCGGGCGCCCAGGTGATGGTGGTGGTCGGCTTCGTGCTGGCCGCGCTCGCGTTCACCGAGGGCACCCTGCGCCTCGATCGCACGGCGCGCACCTGGTGGCAGATCGGCGCGCTCGGCACGACCAATGTCGCCGCCGTGGTCCTGGCGATCGGCGAAGGCGGGGCGTACGAGGGCCTGCTGTTCGCCTACGCCGTCGGCCTTGCCGTCGCGGCGATCACGGCACGCCAGCGCGTCGCCGTCATCTTCGCGGCGATCACGCTCTACGAGTACATCGGGATCGTCGTGTTCCGCACCTTCGAGGGTGCGATGGCGGCGATCATCATCCTGGCGCTGATCGGCCTCGGCACCGCCCTTGGCGGCACGGTGGCGCAGCGCGGCGGGTGGCGGCGGTTGCGTCTCGGGCAGTAGCCTCGCCACCTCGATGGTTGCGAGGAGGCGGCGATGGAACTCACCGACGAACAGCGGCAGTACCTGGAAGGCCACCAGCTGGCCGTGCTCGGCACGGGGAAGCGCGACGGCTCGCCGCAGTTGTCGACGATCAACTACCGCTTCGACGGCACCCACATCTTCATCTCGGTCACGAGCGATCGCGCGAAATGGAAGAACACCCAGCGTCAGCCGAGGATCGCCCTGCTGATCCCGGATGGCCGCCGCCAACTCGTCATCTATGGGAGCGTCGAGGGGATCCCCGGCGGCCCGGCTCGCGATGCGGCCATCGCCTCGATCCGTGCGGCGATGGGGAACCCGCTCGCGCCGGACGCGGACATGGCGGCGTTCTCGAAGCAACTGGACGAGGCGAAGCGGGTGGTGCTGAAGATCACGCCGGAGCAGGTCTTCGCGAACAATTAGCCATACCTCGAACCTCCCGGCGCGGCGTGCGACACTTCGAGCCAACCGGCTCGGCGCGTCGCCGGGCTGCGAGCGCGAGGTGTCGAGGTGCTCAAGAGCCACGGATGCGGTGAACTGCGGGCGGAGCACGCCGGCGAACAGGTGACGCTCGCGGGGTGGGTGCATCGCCGGCGCGATCACGGCGGCCTGATCTTCATCGACCTACGCGACTCGACTGGCCTCGTCCAGGTCGTCTTCCACCCGGAGCAGGCGCCCGCGGCGGCTGGCGTCGCTGCCGAGGTGCGCAACGAGTTTGTGCTGCGCCTTACTGGGCAGGTGATGGCACGACGCGCGGGCACTGAGAACACCGAGCTGCCGACCGGCGCCATCGAGGTGCTCGCGAGCAGCGCGACCGTCCTCAACACTGCAGAGACGCCGCCGTTCCCGGTCAACCAGGAGACGAACGTCGACGAACTGACGCGGCTCCGTTACCGCTACCTCGACCTGCGACGCGAGCGGATGGCGGGGAACCTGCGCCTGCGCCACCGCGTGGTGAAACTGATGCGCGACTTCATGGACGAGCGCGGCTTCATCGAGGTGGAGACGCCAGTGCTCAACCTGGCGACACCCGAGGGTGCCCGCGACTACCTCGTGCCCAGCCGAGTACACCCGGGGTCGTTTTACGCCTTGCCGCAGAGCCCGCAGCAGTGGAAGCAGCTGCTGATGGTGGGCGGCGTCGACAAGTACTTCCAGATCGCCCGGTGCTATCGCGACGAAGACCTGCGCGCAGACCGGCAGCCGGAGTTCACGCAGCTGGACGTGGAGATGGCGTTCGTCGAAGAGAACGACATCCTCGACCTGACGGAAGCCCTCTACCACCGGCTTGCCCAGCAAGTCCGGCCGGAATGGACGATCCCCGCGCAGTTCCCTCGCTTCACCTACGGCGAGGTGATGGAGCGCTATGGCTCGGACAAGCCAGACATGCGCTACGGCCTCGAACTATGCGACCTCACGGACCTCGTCCGGGCGTCCGAGTTCCGCGTCTTCACTCAGGCCATCGGGGCCGGCGGGCGGATCCGCGGCTTCGCGGTCCCCGGGGGCGCCGACGTCGCGCGCCGCGGCCTCGACGAGTATGTGGATCTGGCGCGGGCCGCCGGGGCGTCTGGCCTCGTGTGGTTCCAGTTCTCCGGGGCGGGCCCGCTGGACGGGCTGACCGCGGAGGACGTGAAGTCACCGGCGGCACGCTTCTTTACGCCGGAGCAGGCGGCGGGCCTCGGCGAAGCGATGGGGGCGAAGCGGGGCGACCTGCTGCTGATCGCGGCCGGGCCGGACGCGCTCACCTCGAAAGTGCTCGACGTGCTGCGACGGACGGTGGCGGAGCAGCGTGGGCTCGCCGATGCCTCGACGCTTGCGTTCCTCTTCGTCACGCAGTTCCCGGCGTTCGAGTGGGACGCGGACGAGGAGAAGTGGAGCGCCGTCCACCATCTGTTCACCTCGCCGTTCACGGACGACCTCGGCATCCTCGAAAGCGACCCGGGCAGCGTCCGGTCGCATGCCTACGACCTCGTCTGCAACGGGCAGGAGATCGGGTCGGGGTCGATCCGAATCCACTCGCGGGAGGTGCAGCTGGCTGTGCTTCGGACGCTTGGTCTCAGCCTCGAGGAGGCGAAACTGAAGTTCGGCCACATGCTGGAGGCGTTCTCGTACGGTGCACCACCCCACGGCGGCATCGCGCCCGGGATCGACCGGACGGTGGCCCTGTTCGCCGGGGAGCGAGATATCCGAGAAGTCATCGCCTTCCCGAAGACGAAGTCCGCCGGGGACCCCATGACCGGCGCGCCGGCCCCGGTGTCCAATCGCCAGTTGCGTGACGTCCACATCCTGCTCTCGCCGGACGCCGAGGAGGCGCTGGCGGAGCAGCGGGCCGCGGCCTCGGGGGCCGACTCACCGGCGTAACCACTGGTCTCGCCGCCTGCGATATGCTTCGGACGCTCCGCCCCAGCGAGCGTCGTG
This sequence comes from Chloroflexota bacterium, assembly GCA_947446155.1. The sequence goes on from CANFFZ010000012.1 coordinate 15,951, forward strand.
CGATGGCGCGTGCCGCCCGTCCGGAAGGCCAGGTTGAATGAGCCAGAACCGACTGCTCGCCGTACTTCTCGGCGTCCTTGCCGCGCTGGTGCTCGTGGTCGGCGGCCTCTCCGCTGTCCTCCTCCTTGGAGGGAAGAGCGAAGATGACGGCGGCACCACGACCTCGGGCGGGACTGGCGGCGCCGGCGGCGACGCCAAGGGCGTCCTCCGCATCCCCGGGAGCGACCCCGTGACGCTCGACCCGCACATTGCGGGTGACGCCACCTCCGCCGAGTACATCGTGGAGATCTACAGCGGCCTCGTCACCATCTCGCCCAAACTCGACATCGAGATGGACCTCGCGGAGAAGGTGGAGATCTCGCAGGACGGGAAGCAGTACACCTTCACGCTTCGTGCGGACGCGACGTTCCACAGCGGGCGCAAGGTCACGGCCACAGACATCAAGTACTCGATCGAGCGAGCCTCCTCGAAGGAACTTCAGTCGCCGACGGCGATCACCTACCTGGGGGACATCATTGGCGTGCGGGAGCACTTCGCGGGCCTCGCCAAGGACGTGAAGGGTGTCGAGGTCATCGACGAGCGCCATGTGCGCTTCACCATCGACGCGCCGAAGCCGTACTTCCTCGCCAAGTTGACCTACCCGACGGCCTTCGTCGTGGACAAGACCCAGATCGAGGGCAACCCGCGTAACTGGTCGCGCAAGCCGAACGCCACGGGCCCGTACAAACTGGCGGAGTGGCGCCTCGGCGAGCGGATCGTGCTCGAGGCCAACGCGAAGTTCTACCTCGGGGCTCCGAAACTGAAGGAGGCGAACTACCTCCTCGCCGGTGGTTCAGCGCTCACGCGGTTCGAGAACAACGAACTCGATATCGCGAGTATTTCGGTCAACGACATCGACCGGGCGCGGGACACGAAGAGCGACCTGAGCAAGGTCTACAAGGCGTGGCCTCAGTTCTCCATCGCTTACATCGCCTTCAACACCAGCGTCTCGCCGTTCGACGACCCTGCGGTGCGTCGCGCGATGGGGATGGCAATCGACCGGAAGCGCGTGGCGGAGATCACGTTCAAGAACATGCTTCAGCCGGCGAATGGCATCCTGATGCCGCAGATGCCGGGCTACACGCCCGAAGACAAGACGCTGCCGTACAACCTCGACGCCGCGAAGGCTGAACTCGCAAAGTCGAAGTACGCCGGGAAGATGCCGCCGATCCAGATCACCGAGGTCGGCGCGGGCGCCGTGGCGGCGATCGACACGCAGGCGTTCCTCGAACTGTGGAAGCAGATCGGGCTGAACATCAGCATCCGGCAGACGGACTTCGCGACGTTCCTGGCGGACCAGGACGCGGGCCGGCTGCAGGCGTTCAACGCGGGCTGGATCATGGACTACCCGGACCCGGAAGACATCCTAGACGTGAAGTTCCACTCCGGCTCGCCGCTGAACGACGTCGACTACAAGAACCCTGAGGTCGACAAACTGCTGGACGCCGCGCGGATCGAGGCGAACCCCGCCCGCCGCCTGGACATCTACCGGCAGGCCGAGAAGAAGATCCTGGACGACGCTGCCTGGCTCCCGCTGTACTTCTCCCAGTCGCACGTAGTGGTGAAGGACGGCGTGAAGAACTGGTTCGAGCCACCGATGGTGGTGCCGCGTCTCCGGTTCATCGAGTTGGCGCGATAGGCGAACGGGTAAAGGCAGCGGGCTGCGTGCAGGAGGGGTGACTGATGGGCGCATACGTCGTCCGCCGTCTGCTCTGGCTGCCAGTCGTGCTGTTCTTCGTCTCCTTCGGGACGTTCACCCTCGCGCGGTTTGGGCCGGGCGACCCGGTCAGTGTGACTGCGGGTCAGGTGCGTGACCCGGAGGTACTGGCCCAGATCCGCAGGGACCGCGGACTCGACTCGAATGTCGTCGTCCAGTACACCCGGTGGCTGAAGAAGGCCGTCCAGGGCGACTTCGGGGAGTCCTATCTGCAGAAGGGCTTCTCGGTCTCCGAGTTGATCTTCCCACGCATGTGGATCTCCGCCCAACTCGGCATCATCGCGCTCGTCATCGTGTTCGTGATCGGGATACCGATGGGACTGCTGGCCGCGAGGTTCGCGGGGTCGTGGATCGACCCGGCGATCATCGGGACGCTGCTGTTCCTGCAGGCGATCCCGGTGCTCGTGATCATTCCGCCGCTGATCTGGCTGTTCGGGCTCCAACTCAACTGGCTGCCGGTGGGCGGCTGGGATGGGGTGTTCGAGATCTGGTGGATCGCCGGGGTCGTCGCGATCCCGATCCCTGACCCGCACCTCTACATCCCGCTGGTAGCGTTCACCCTCCCCGGCTTTGTCTCCGTCGCTCGCCTCGTGCGCGTGAGCGCCCTAGAGGTGAACCTCGAAGACTTCGTGCGGACGGCCCGGTCCAAGGGGCTCTCGGAGACGGCGGTGCAGTTCCGGCACGTGCTGCCGAACTCGCTCCTCCCGCTCATCACCGTGGTCGGCTTTGCGCTTGCCGGGGTGATCGAGGGTGCCCTGTTCGTCGAGACCCTGCTGGGGATCAACGGCATCGGACGGTTCACCTTCGAGGCGGTGGTGAGCCGTGACTATGACGTGATCCTCGCGACGACGGTGATCTTCTCGGCGGCATTCGTCCTAATGAACCTCGTCGCAGAGGTCGCCTACGGCTTCGTTGACCCGCGTGTACGCATCGGGGCCTCGCGAGGATGACCGCACCCGCTGCGCTCGCGCCTGTCGCCGAGAGCGCGCCCGTCAAAGGGACGAGCGAGTGGCGGATTGTCCTTGGCCGGATGCGCCGGAAGCGTCTGGCCCTGATCTCGTTGGTGATCATCTCGATCATCTACGGCGCGGGGGTGCTGGCTCCGGTGCTGGCGCCGTATTCCCCGACGCAGACAAACCTCGACCGCCCGGTGGAGAGGCCGAGCCGTGATCATCTGTTCGGCACCGACCGGCTGGGCCGCGACGAACTGAGCCGCGCGATGTACTCCGCGCGCACGACGCTCATCGTGACGAGCGCGGTCGTGCTGTCGGGCGGGCTCATTATTGGGAACACCCTCGGGCTGCTCGCGGGCTACCGAGGTGGGTGGGTGGACACGCTCGTCATGCGGGTGGGGGACGTGTTCTCGTCGCTGCCGTCGCTGGTGATGCTGATCCTGATCAACGCGACGCTGGGGCCGCGCGTGACCGAGTGGACTCGCTGGGTGGAGGACCACACCCCGCTCAGTGGGCTCGTCGCCTCCGGCTTCCCCTCGTACCTCCTCGTGTTCTCGGCGCTCTCACTGTTCTTCTGGGTGGGGACGGCGAGAGTGATCCGGGCGCAGGTGCTCCAGTTGCGAGAGCGGGACTACATCATGGCCGCGGAGTCATTGGGGGCGTCGCCGGTGCGGGTGATCCTCCAGCACCTCCTCCCGAACGTCTCCTTCCTGATCATCCTGTCGCTGTCCGCCACGCTCGGCGGGATCGCGGGCTCCGAGATCGTGCTGACGTGGTTCGGCGTGGGCGTACAGCCGCCGGCCGCCTCGTTCGGCGCGATGCTGTTCGAGGGCTCGGGGACGCGGACGTTCGCGTCCAACCCGCACCTGCTGCTGGTCCCCGGGATCATCATCACGCTGCTCCTCTTCGCCTTCGCCCTGCTGGGCGATGCCCTGAATGACGCCATCCGAGGGCGCTAGGCGGGCCGTCCGGAGCGTGTCCGGGGTTTCCCTGACGGAAGTCTGAATCAGTCTGCGTGCTATATTGGATTCACCGCGAATTGCCCTGCGCGGAGGGGAATCACGCCCGTCGTGACGGCACCTGAGTGCCCTCGACGGTGCGACTGAGCGAGGGAACGCACGCCGTTGACCATTACCGTTGAACGTCTGCCCAATGCGCGCGTCTCGCTGGAGATCGCGGTCGACTCTGAGACCGTGGAGCGACACATGGAGCGCGCGGTCACCCGCGTCTCCCGTCAGGTCCGCATCCCCGGATTCCGCCCCGGCCACGTGCCGCGCAAGATGCTCGAACGTCACGTCGGCACCGCCGCTCTCCTCCAGGAGGCCCTCCAGGAGTTGCTCCCGGAGGTCTACTCCCAGGCCATCGAGGAGCAGCAGGTCGACGCCATCGACCAGCCCGAGTTCGACCTGAAGTCGACGGAGCCGCTCGTCGTCACCGCCATCGTCCCCGTCCGGCCCGAGGTCAGCCTGAACGACTACACCGCGCTGCGGGCCTCGATGCCTGAGGTGAAAGTGGACTCGGAGCAGGTGGAGCAGACGCTGCTCAACCTGCTCCGCCAGTACGCCGTCCTCGAGCCTGTCGAGCGCGCCGTGGACTGGGACGACCACATCCGTGCGGATGTGTCGGTCAGCGTCGAGGGTCAGCGCGAGCCGCACGAGGAGACCGACGCCGAGTTCCCGATCCGAAAGAACTCCGTCGTCTCGCTGCCCGGTTTCGTGGAGCGCCTCGTCGGCCTGAGCGCTGGCGGCCCTCACACCATCGAGTTCGACCTGCCCGAGGACTTCACGGCGGAGGAAATCCGCGGCAAGAAGGCCACCTACCAGGTGACGATTCACGAGGTGAAGCGGGAAGTCCTGCCCAAACTCGACGACGAGTTCGCGAAGTCCCTCGGCGAAGAGTCGATCGAGACGGTCGCCGCGCTGCGCGAGCGGGTCGAGGGCGACCTGAGCAAAAACCTCGAGCACAACGCTCGCGAGGGCTACCACAACGAGATCATTGACCTGCTGGTCGCGACCGCCACCATCGACTACCCCGAGGTGCTGGTGCGCCGCGAGGTCGACCGGCTGATCGACCGCGAGTCCAACCACGCTTCGCACTCGGAGGAAGGTCTGCGCAACTGGCTCGCCGCGATCGGCCAGACCGAGGAAGAGCTCCGCGACGCGCTGGGCGAGCAGGCTGACCTGAGCGTCCGCCGCGCCCTCGTACTCGGCCAACTCGTCGAGCAGGAATCGATCGCTCCGACGGACGAGCAGGTGGACGCCGAGATCGACTCTCTGGTGACCGGCATGGCCGGCTCCACCCCGGAGAACCAGGTCGCCATCCGCAACCTGTTCGACACCCCGGACGGCCGCATCTCGATCCGCAACCAGTTGCAGACCCGCCTGGCGGTCGAGCGGCTGGAAGCGATCTGCTCGGCGCCGGAAGACACCTCGGCGGCCCCGCAGCGCCAGAGCCGGCGCCGCCGGGCTGGCACAGCCGAGGATGCCCCAGAGGCGGACGAGGCCAGCGAGACGACCGAAGAGGCCTCGGAGGCACCGGTCACCGAGTGACATTCAGCGGGAATCCGACAACTAGGCGGCAGTGACAGCAGCAGATCGGCCCGACGGACTGGACAGGAAGCACAGATGACCTACCGCGCGCCCAACATGCAGGACTTTTCTCCGGGATTCCTCAAGCCGCAGAGCATTGTGCCGATGGTGGTGGAGACAACGGCGCGCGGGGAACGCGCGTATGACATCTACTCCTTGCTGCTCAAGGAGCGGATCGTCTTCCTCGGCACGCCGATCGATGATCAGGTGGCGAACTCGATCGTCGCCCAGCTGCTCTTCCTTGACCGCGAAGATCCGGAGCGGGACATCTCGCTCTACATCAACTCTCCGGGCGGGATGATCTACGCCGGGCTCGCGATCATGGACACGATGCACCTGATCCGCGCGGACGTGAGCACGATCGCCGTCGGGGTGACCGCCTCGATGGGGACGGTGCTGCTGTCCGTGGGCCAGAAGGGGAAGCGCTACGCGTTGCCGAACACCACGGTGCACATGCACCAGGCGCTCGGTGGAGGCAGCGGCCAGGCGTCGGATGTGGAGATCGCGGCTCGGGAGCTGCTCCGGAACAACGCGAAGATCCGCCAGATCCTCGCTGACGCCACCGGCCAGACGCTCGACCAGATCAAGCACGACACTGACCGCGACATCTACATGACGGCCGAGGAGGCGAAGGCCTACGGCCTGGTGGACGAAATCCTCGCGCGGCCGGCCTCGTAGCCGGCGGCGGGGTTCGAGGCCGGACGATGGCCCGGCGGGGACGGTAGGCCGGGGACACCGGCCAGCGTGCGGGGTAGTCCGGGGGGCGTGATGGCCGGTAGCACCACCCGTGGCAGTCGAGTGCAGTACAACTGCTCCTTCTGCGGCAAGAACCAGGATCAGGTCAAGCGATTGATCGCGGGTCCGGGCGCCGTCTATATCTGCGACGAGTGCGTTGACCTCTGCCAGGAGATCATCAACGAGGAGGCCAGCGGCACCGCGAAGGCGGCCAAGGGCTCCGGCAACAAGTCCCGCACCCCGCAGGAGATCGTCGGACTCCTTGACGAGTACATCGTCGGGCAGGATCGGACGAAGCGCGTCCTGGCTGTGGCCGTCTACAACCACTACAAGCGCATCGACTCCCCCGCCCAGGCGGACATCCAACTCGACAAGTCGAACATCCTCCTCGTCGGCCCCACGGGTACCGGCAAGACCGAGTTCGCACGCACCCTCGCGCGGATGCTCGACGTGCCGTTCTCGATCGCGGACGCGACCGCGCTGACCGAGGCCGGTTACGTGGGTGAGGACGTGGAGAACATCCTCCTGCACCTCATCCAAGCCGCCGACTTCGACATCCAGAAGGCGGAGCGCGGCATCGTCTACATCGACGAGATCGACAAGATCGCGCGGAAGTCCGACAACCCCTCGATCACGCGCGACGTGTCGGGCGAGGGTGTCCAGCAGGCGCTGCTGAAGATCATCGAGGGCTCAGTCGCCTCGGTGCCGCCGCAGGGCGGCCGGAAGCACCCGCACCAGGACTTCATCCAGATCAACACGGCCAACATTCTCTTCATCTGCGGTGGCGCCTTCGAGGGCCTCGAGAAGATCGTGGCGAAGCGCACCGGGCACACCGCGCGCAACCTCGGCTTCGCGCAGGAGGTGCGGTCGCGCGCGGAGATCGAGGCGGAGCGCGCCGCGATCCTGAGCCACGTCTCCCACGACGACCTGCTCCAGTTCGGGCTGATCCCGGAGTTCGTCGGCCGTCTGCCGGTGCTCTCGACCCTCGACCCGCTGGACGTCGAGATGATGATCGCCATCCTCACCCAGCCGAAGAACGCCGTGGCGCGCCAGTTCCAGCGCCTGTTCGGCCTCGACGGCGTCGAGTTGTCCTTCACGGACGAAGCGCTGACGGCGGTCGCAGAACGCGCGCTGGCCCAGAAGACCGGCGCCCGAGGCCTGCGCACGGTGCTGGAGGAGACGCTGCTGGACGTCATGTTCGACATCCCGTCCCGCCCGGACATCAAGAAGTGTGTCGTCTCCGCGGAGACGGTCCTGAACCGTCAGCGCCCGCTCCTCCTGACCGCCTCTGGCAGCCAGGTCGATGTCGAGCGCGAACGCCTCGAATCCGCCTAGCCCGCACCCTGCGGTATCCTCCGGATCTACGACGCCGCCCGGCGTCGCCCCGGACGGCCCGCCGATGACCGCGTCCGCCACCTCGCGTCCCGCCAAACCTGCCAAGCGGCAGCGCCTCGACGTGCTCTTGGTCGAGCGCGGGCTCGCCTCTGGCCGCGATCGCGCGCAAGCCCTCATTCTCGCCCGCGAAGTCATGGTCGACGGCCAACTGGCCCTGCGTCCGGCCGCGCCAGTCGCCCCGGATGCCACCATCGAGGTGAAGCACGGGCCGCGCTTCGTCTCCCGTGGCGGCGATAAGCTTGACCACGCCCTCGAACGCTCCGGGATCGCCGTCGACGGGCTGCGCTGCCTCGATGTGGGCGCGTCGACGGGCGGGTTCACCGACTGCCTGCTTCAACGCGGTGCGGCGCGCGTGGTCGCCGTGGACGTCGCTTACGGCGAACTCGCCTCGAAGGTGCGGGACGACGAGCGTGTCGAGGTGGTCGAGCGCACGAATGCGCGCGACCTGACGCCGCTCGATCCTCCGGCCGACCTCGGGGTCATGGACGTGTCGTTCATCTCCGCGGCGACGGTGCTGCCGGCACTCGCGCGTTCGATCCGGCCCGGCGGCGACATGCTCGTCCTCGTGAAGCCGCAGTTCGAGGCGGGCCGCGAGGCGGTGCAGAAGGGCGGTGTCGTGCGTGACCCGCTCGTCCACGCGACCTGCATCGCCAAGGTGGCGCTGGCCGCCATCGAGTTGGGCCTGCGCGTGCGAGGCGTGATCCGTTCGCCGCTGTTGGGCCCGGCGGGGAACCGCGAGTTCTTCCTGTGGTTACACGTTCCTGAAGCGGAGGCCGTCTCGTGACCTTCGCTGTCGACGGCGCCGTTGCGGTTGCCTACCACCCCGCGGTCGCGGGCGCCGAGGGCGTCGCTCAGGCCCTCGCGCGCGTCGCCGGAGAGGGCGGCCGGCGCGCATGGGTCGAGGTGATGCACGAGGGCGGCGATGGCGAGTCGGGGATCATCGAACGGCTGCGGGGGGCGGCGCTGCTGGTGTGCGTTGGTGGCGACGGGACCGTGCTGCGGGCGGCCGCGTTCGCAGCGCAGGCTGGCGTACCGATCTTTGGTGTGCGCATGGGACGCCTCGGCTTCCTCACGGAGACCATCGAGCCGGAAGCGGTCGGTGACCTCCGCCGCGTCCTCGGCGGCGAGGCGCGCCTCGAACGGCACGCGATGCTGCAGGCGCGCGTGGACGAGGCCGAGCCGGTCCACGCACTGAACGACGTGGTCATCGGGCGGGGCACGCTTGGCCGTACCGTCTCGATCGGCGCTAGCGTCGATGGCGTCCTGCTTGCCGAGTATCGGGCGGATGCCCTCGTGATCGCGACGGCGACGGGGTCGACGGGGTACGCGCTGTCGGTCGGCGGGCCGATCCTGCCGCCCACCTCGCCCGAGATCGTGGTCGTGCCGGTGGCACCGCACCTCACCCGGGCGAACCCCCTCGTCCTTCCCGCCGGGGCGCGGCTCCGGCTCTCTGTGGAGCGGGGCGAGGAGGCACTGATCACCGCCGATGGCCTCCTGCAGGCCCCCATCGAATCCGGGACGGTCGTCGAGGTCACCGCCTCGCCTCGGTCAGTCGAGTTCGTACGGCTGGGGGCGGAGAACCAGTTCTACGCCAGCCTCGCGCGCCGCCTCGGCTGGTTGCGGCCGGACCACGTGATGGAAGACCCGGACGGCCCTGCGGCCTAGCAGAGCGTCGAGGTAGACTGACGCCATGGCGACCGACACCCCCGCCGCGCCGGCCCCCGCTGACGTCCAGGTCGTCCGCGCGACCGTGCATGACGCCGAGGGCATCCACCGCCTGGTGAACTTCTGGGCGGCGCAGGGTCAGATGCTCCCGCGGACCCTCGGCGAGACGTACGAGAACCTCCGCGACTTCTTCGTCGTGCGGGACGCCGCCGGGCAGGTCATCGGCTGTGCGTCGCTCCACATCACCTGGTCTGACCTCGCCGAGCTGAAGTCGCTCGCCGTGCAGGAGAGCCAGCAGTCGCGCGGAGCGGGCGCCGCCCTCGTCCGCGCGTGCGTCGAGGAGGGCCGCACACTCGGCCTCGAGCGGCTGTTCGCGCTGACATACCGGCCGGGCTTCTTCGAACGCCTCGACTGGACGCAGGCGGACGTGATGAACCTCCCGCGCAAGGTCTGGAACGAGTGCTACCGCTGCCCGAAGTTCCCCGGCTGCGACGAGATCGCGATGGTCATCGATGTCGCCCCGGCCTCGGGTGGCTAGGCAGGCGACCGATGGCTGACTCTGCCGACCTCGTGCGCTCCGAACCCGTCGCGCAATTGGGCTACCTCCGCATCACGAAAGACACGATCCGCTTCGCGAACGGGCTGGAGACGGAGCGTGCCGTCGTCTGGCATCCCGGCGCCGTCGCCCTCGTGGTCGAGGACGCCGATGGCCGCTGGCTGATGATCGAGCAGTACCGCCACCCGGCTGGCCGGGTGCTCCTCGAGATCCCCGCCGGCACACGCGAGGCTGGTGAAGACCCCGCCGCGACCGCCGCCCGCGAGGTGCGCGAGGAGACGGGTTACGCGGCGGGACGCCTCGAACGGCTGGGCGGAGCGTGGATGGCGCCGGGGTTCTGCTCCGAGTACATCCACTACTACCTCGCCACCGACCTGCGCGAGGATCCCCTGCCGCAGGACCACGACGAGTTCATCGCACCCCCTCGGCGGCTCACGCTCGCCGAGGTGCAGGCTGCCGTGGTTGCGGGTGACATCGAGGACTCGAAGACCCTAGTCGCCCTGTCATTGCTGAGCCTCTATCGCGAGCGTCAGGTGTGACGGCGTCCGCAGTCGCGGGGAATCCGCAGGCGCGGTAGTCTTACCGTACGAACGGTCGGGGAAACGGCGGGTGTCCGATGGTTGAGGCGCGCCCTCGCTCGACAGTGGAAGCCGGAGTGCAGCCGCTGCGGCGGCGTCCGGAGAAGCAACTCCCCTACCCCCTGAGCATCTACCAGAGCGCCGTCGGCAAGAAGTGGGTCATGGCGGTCACGGGCGTGGTCGGCATGGCCTTCATCACCATGCACATGCTCGGCAACCTCAAGATCTACCTGGGCGCGGAAGAACTGAACGCGTATGCCGATGGCCTGCGGACGGTCGGTGCGCCGTTCGCGCCGCATGGCTTCCTACTGTGGGGTGTCCGGCTGGTCCTGCTCCCCACGCTGCTGTTGCATGTGCACGCAGCCTGGTGGCTCTGGCGCCAGAACCGCCGCGCGCGCCCGGTGAAGTACCAGTCGAAACGCGACTACATCGCCGCCGACTGGGCCAGTCGCACGATGACCTGGACGGGGCCGATCGTCCTGTTATTCCTGGCGTTTCACCTGCTGGACCTGACGTGGGGGACGGCGAACCCGGACTTCCGCCACGGTGACGTGTACCACAACATGCTCGCCTCCTTTGACCGCTGGCCGGTCGTCGTCGCGTATGTCGCTGCGAACCTTGCACTGGGCGTGCATCTCTACCACGGGGCGTGGAGCCTCTTTCAGTCACTCGGGGTGAACAACGCTCGGATCAACACCGCGCGGCGCGTGTTCGCCACGCTCTTCGCGGTCGCAATTGTCGGTGGGTACGTCTCCACTCCGATCGCGATTCTCATTGGGGTCATTGAGTAGGAGCGGGCCGATGGAACTCAACGCGCACGTCCCTGCTGGCCCCATCCAGGAGCAGTGGGAATCCGACCAGTTCAACATGAAGCTGGTGAGCCCGGCGAATAAGCGGCGATTCGAGGTGATCGTCGTCGGCAGCGGACTCGCCGGCGCATCGGCTGCGGCCTCGCTGGCGGAGCTCGGCTACCACGTCACAGTTTTTTCTTACCACGACTCGCCGCGCCGGGCGCACTCGATCGCGGCGCAGGGTGGCATCAACGCCGCGAAGAACTATCAGAACGACGGCGACAGCGTGTACCGCCTCTTCTACGACACCGTGAAGGGCGGCGACTTCCGGTCTCGCGAGTCGAACGTCTACCGTCTCGCGTCGCTGAGTGTGAACATCATCGACCAGTGCGTCGCCCAGGGCGTGCCGTTCGCACGCGAGTACGGTGGCATGCTGGAGAACCGCTCGTTCGGCGGTGTGCAGGTGTCCCGGACGTTCTACGCCCGCGGCCAGACCGGACAGCAGTTGCTCCTGGGCGCTTACTCCGCACTCATGCGGCAGGTCGGCCTTGGTGCGGTCACGCTGGTGCCCCGTACGGAGATGCTCGACCTGGTGGTCGTTGACGGCCGGGCCGCCGGTGTGGTCGTCCGTGATCTGACGACCGGCGAGGTCTACTCGAAGTCGGCACATGCGGTGATCCTCGCCACCGGGGGCTACGGCAACGTCTACTACCTCTCGACGAACGCGAAGAAGAGCAACGTGACGGCGGCGTGGCGGGCGCACAAGCGCGGCGCGGCGTTCGCGAACGCGTGTTACACGCAGATCCATCCGACGTGCATCCCCGCCAGCGGGGAACATCAGTCCAAACTCACGCTGATGTCAGAGTCGTTGCGCAATGACGGCCGCATCTGGGTGCCGAAGGACGCGAACGACGCGCGGCCGGCCCACGAGATCCCGGAGGCCGACCGCGATTACTACCTGGAGCGCCAGTACCCCTCTTTCGGCAACCTTGTCCCACGTGACGTCGCATCGCGCGCGGCGAAGCGGCAGGTGGACAGCGGGCGGGGCGTCGGGCCGCTGAAAAACGGCGTGTTCCTCGACTTCGCGGAGGCGATTGGGCGGTTGGGGCGCTCTGAGATTCAGGAGCGGTACGGCAACCTGTTCGAGATGTACGACCGCATCTCCGGCGAGGACCCGTACGGGACGCCGATGCGCATCTACCCGGCGACCCACTACACCATGGGCGGGCTCTGGGTGGACTATCACCTGATGAGTACCGTTCCCGGATGCTTCGTGGGCGGCGAGGCGAACTTCTCCGACCACGGCGCGAACCGCCTCGGCGCCTCGGCGCTGATGCAGGGGTTGGCCGACGGCTATTTCGTTCTGCCCTACACCGTGGGGGATTACCTCGCCGGCCTGCTCGGGCAGAAGGCGGTGCCGGAAACGCACGAAGCGTTCAAGAACGCCGAACGCGAGGTGTCCGACCAGACGAAGCGTTTCCTGGGGACGAATGGGAAGCACTCGGTCGACCATTTCCACCGCGAGCTCGGCGCGATCGTGTGGGACCAGATCGGGATGGAGCGGACACGCTCCGGCCTCGAGCAGGCGCTGAGGGACATTCCCGCACTAAAGGCCGACTTCGACCGCGACGTGCGGGTCCTTGGTACAGCGGACGGGCTCAACTCGTCGCTGGAGGACGCCGGGCGGGTCGCTGACTTCTTCGAACTCGCGGAATTGCTGGCGCGCGACGCCCTCCACCGCGAGGAGTCGTGCGGCGGCCACTTCCGCGTCGAGCACCAGACCCCGGATGGCGAAGCCGACCGCGATGACGAGAACTTCGCGTATGTCGGGGCCTGGGAATGGAAGGGGACTGGGACGCCTCAGACCCTCCACAAGGAGCAGTTGACTTTCGACTACGTCCACCCAGCACAGCGCTCATACAAGTAGCGGAGGTACGAGGATGGACTTCACGCTGAAGGTGTGGCGACAGGCCGGGCCAAAGGCACGTGGCTCGTTCGAGACGTACAAGGCGAGCGGTGTCTCGGCGGATATGTCCTTCCTCGAAGTTCTCGATGTGGTGAACGAGGATCTCATCGAGAAGGGGACCGAGCCGATCGCGTTCGAGCATGACTGCCGCGAGGGTATTTGCGGCTCCTGTGGTGTGATGATCAATGGCCAGGCGCACGGCCCGAACGAGCGCACCGCCACCTGCCAGTTGCACATGCGCACCTTCAAGGACGGTGACACGATTACGGTTGAGCCGTGGCGCGCGGCGGCCTTCCCCATCCTGCGCGACCTCGTCGTGAACCGCTCCGCCCTCGACCGCATCATCGAAGCCGGTGGTTTCATCTCCGTGAACACGGGCTCCGCCGTCGAGGCGAACATGATCCCGATCCCGAAAGTCGTATCTGACGCGGCGATGGACGCAGCGGAATGCATCGGGTGCGGCGCGTGCGTGGCGGCCTGCCCAAACGGAGCGGCGCAGCTCTTCACGTCGGCCAAGATTCAGCATCTCAACCTGCTGCCGCAGGGGCAGTCGGAACGGTGGCAGCGCACTGAGGCGATGGTCGACAAGATGGAAGAGTACTTCGGCGGCTGCACTAACCACGGCGAGTGCCAGTTCGCCTGCCCGAAGGGCATCTCCATCGACTTCATCGCCTACATGAACCGTGACTACCTCAAGTCCAAGGTCACCAATCGCAAATTGGGCGGCCAAGGGTTCGCGACGTAGGTTTGATATCGAGGCGGGAGCCCCGGACACGGGCTCGCGATGGCCTGACGAGGGCTTCACGCTCGCCCGTGGTCAGCGGCACTCTGCGTGGCGGACATGACACCCGCTACGGCCGCGTCATCTCCTCGGGCTTGATCCACTCGGCGAACTGCTCGTCCGTGACCAGGCCCAGGGACAGGGCGGCTTCGCGGAGGGTGGTGCCCTCGTGGTGGGCCTTCTTCGCGATTTTCGCCGCGTTGTCGTAACCGATGTGCGGGTTGAGGGCGGTCACGAGCATCAACGATGACTGCATCAGCTCGTTGATGCGTCGCTCGTTTGCCTCGATGCCCACCACACAGTTATCGGTGAACGAACGCGCTGCATCGCCCAGCAGGCGGATGCTCTGCAGGTTGTTGTAGACGATGACCGGCTTGAAGACGTTCAGTTCAAAGTGGCCCGTGGCGCCGCCGATGGAGACGGTGACGGCGTTTCCCATTACCTGCGCGCACACCATGGTCATCGCCTCGGACTGGGTGGGGTTCACCTTGCCCGGCATGATGCTGGAGCCCGGCTCGTTTTCCGGCAGCATCAACTCGCCGAGGCCCGCGCGCGGGCCGGAGCCCAACATGCGGATGTCGTTCGCGATCTTCATGAACGACGCGGCGATCGTGTTCA
>CANFFZ010000013.1 GCA_947446155.1 Chloroflexota bacterium
AACCGCGCGGACGTGGACACCGACCAGATCATGCCGAAGCAGTTCCTGAAGCGCATCGAGCGCTCCGGGTACGGGCCGTTCGCCTTCTTCGACTGGAAGAAGGATCCCTCGTTCGTGACGAACAACCCGGCGTACGCCGGTGCGCCGATCATGCTCGCGCAGCAGAACTTCGGCTGCGGCTCGTCCCGCGAGCACGCGGTGTGGGGCCTCGAGGACATGGGCATCACGGCAGTAATCGCGCCGTCGTTCGCGGACATCTTCCGCAACAACTGCTCGAAGGTCGGACTGCTGACGATCGAGTTGCCGCAGGAGGACGTCGACTACCTGATGTCCCGCGCTGAGGAGCTGCCCGGCGGCAACATCACGATCGATGTCGCGTCACAGACCGTCTCGGTCTCGGGCACCGCGTGGTCGCGCCACTTCGACATCGACCCGTTCGTGAAGCACCGGACGCTGAACGGCCTCGACGACATCGGCCTGACGCTGCAGCACGCGGACGACATCACGAAGTTCGAAGAGAGCCGGCCGGCGCTGAAGCCGGACACGTCTCGTGCCTTCACGGACAGCCTCAAGATCGGGTAGCCCCCTCCCCGCCGCCGCTGCTGCTGCGCTCCGTCGCATCGAGGCGAGCGCGCGGCCGGGTGCGGCGGTGCACCTAGGATCCGGGTACGCCTACGCCGCGTATCGCGTCCCCTCGTCTCACGGCGACTGGGTCGTGCGCCTTCCCAAACGCACGGACGGCGAGTGGCGGCGGGATCGCGTCGAAGACATCGAGCGCGAAGTGCGATTCTTCGGCCTCGTCGCCGACCGCGACTTCGGTACCGCCGTCCCGCGCGAGTCCACGTTGCTGCGCGATCCGCGTGGCCGCACCCTCGGCGCCGCCCATCGCTACGTCCTTGGCACGCCGCTCGCACGCGTAGGCGCTCCTCGGGGCGTCGCCCGCGAGGCGCTGGCACGTGACGTCGCTCGGTTCCTCTCGCGGCTGCACGCCGTCCCGCTGGCGCTCGCGAAGCAGGCGGGGATCGAGTCGGCGAGCCTCGGCACATCCACGTACACCCCGCTGACGAAGCAGTCGCTGCCGTATCTCGGCGAGTCGACCGCCCGATGGCTGCAGGGACGGACCGAGGCGTTCCTCGCAGCGGGAGGGACGACAAAGGCACCACGGCGCGTGATCCACGCTGACATCAGCGGCGCGCATTTGCTGCTGGACGACGAGCGACGGCTCTCCGGCGTGATCGACTTCGGCGACATTCTGGTGGCTGACCCCGCCCTCGACTTCGCCGGGCTCCTGAACCACTTGACGTGGCGTGACCTCGAACGGGTGTGGGCGCATTACGAGGGCACGCTGGACGCCGACGTGGAGCGCCGTGTGCGCTACTACATCGAGGTACAGGCGATCTTCCAGGTGGTGTACGGCGTGGACGGTGTGGGGCCCTCGGAGCGCGCGAACGGGGTACGGCGGCTGGCGGCGCGGGCAGCGGCGGCGGGGCGCGCCTGACCCCACCGAAGGTGCGCGATACACTCGCGCTCGCCCCTCGACACTCTGGAAAGCGAGCACCTGTATGGCCACCTTCGACATCCTTGTCCTGCCCGGCGACGGCATTGGCCCGGAGGTGATGGCCGAGGGCGTGCGCGTGCTGGAGGCAGTCGGCCAGAAGTACGAGCACGTCTTCAAGTTCACGCACGACGTGGTCGGTGGGGCGAGCATCGACGCGCACGGGGTGGCGATCCGGCCGGAGACGCTGGAGCGCGCGAAGGCCTCGACTGCGGTGCTGTTCGGCGCAGTGGGCGGACCGAAGTGGGACAACCCGCTCGCGGACGTGCGCCCAGAGCAAGGGCTGCTCGCGCTGCGCTCGGGACTCCAGTTGTGGGCGAACCTGCGGCCGGTGGTCGCGGTGCCGGCGCTGCTGCACGCCTCCACGCTCAAGCCCGAGATCATCGAGGGCGTGGACATCCTCGTGATCCGCGAACTGACGAGCGGGCTCTACTTCGGCAAGCCGCAGGAGCGTCGCGTCGTGAACGGGCGCCGCGAGGCGGTGGACACGAACTACTACAACGAGGACGAGATCTCGCGCATGGCGCACCTCGGCTTCCGCACGGCGCGCGGGCGCAAGAAGAAGTTGACGAGCCTCGACAAGGCGAACGTGATGGCATCCTCCCGCCTCTGGCGCGAGGTGGTGACCGAGGTATCGGCGGAGTATCCGGACGTGAAGTTGGAGCACGTGCTCGCGGACGCGATGACAATGCACCTCATCCGCCGCCCGCGCGACTTCGATGTGGTGATCGCAGACAACATGTTCGGCGACATCATCACGGACGAAGCCTCGATGCTCACGGGGTCGATGGGGATGCTGCCGTCGGCGTCGCTCGGGACGCTGGGCCCGGATGGCACGGGCCTCGGGATGTACGAGCCAATCCACGGGTCTGCGCCAGATATCGCCGGCAAGAGCCTCGCGAACCCGCTGGCCATGATCCTGAGCGCGGCGATGCTGCTCCGGCACTCGTGCGGACTGGAGGACGAGGCGCGCGCCGTCGAGGCCGCCGTCACCGCCGTGGTGGAAGCCGGCCTGCGCACCGCCGACCTCGCATCCCCAGGCGAGAAGGTGCTGAACACGAAGGCGATGGCGGATGCGGTCCTCGAGCGGTTGGGTTAGGGGTCCTACAGCCCGATCTCCAGCGGCGGCTCCGGGATCTCCCCCGCCAGAATGGGCGGGAGCAGCATGCCGAGGTCGCGCGGGACAAAGGTCTCGTAGCCGGTGTGGCTGACGATCTCCTCGACCGACCACCAGCGGAACCAGCCCTCGTCGCGCATGTACTCCTCGAGGGTGTCGATGAACTGCGGGACGGGGTCGAAGCGGGTGGTGCGGATGAGGTGGAAGTGCTCGACGCCGTGGAGGCGCATGGGGCGGCCGTCGACCTCCCAGGGGACGGTGGCGTCCCTCGTCCAGACGTGAGGGCCGAGGGGGAGGCGCTGGCCGGTCTCCTCCCACAACTCGCGGGCGCCGGCCTCCTCGTAGGTCTCGCCAGGCTCAATGCCACCGCCGGGCGGGAACCACAGCCACATCCCGGCGGGGGTCGAGGCGCGGAAGAGCAGGATGCTGTCCGTCTCGTCGAGGATCAGGAGGCGGGTGGAGGGGCGCTCGATGAGCGGCCAGGCCGGATCGAGGCCGGGCTCAGATTCTGGCATCAGGTGCTCCCGGATTGCTCGCGCGTTATGTCGGAGCCTACACTTGCTGGCACTGTGAACGAAGTCACGTCATCGATGCGAGAGCAGGTGCCCGTCGTCCGGCCAGTGCCGGAGACGGTCATTATTCCGCGCTGAACCGCGAGGGGCGGCTCCCCTCGACGGCTCACCCGGCAGCGCCCCGCGCGCCGAGGTCCGCGGAGACATCGATGACCACAGGCTCGACACCCACACCTCGCATCACCCTCTACGACACCACGCTCCGTGACGGGCTGGGGATGGAGGGGCTGTCGCTGTCCCTCCAGGACAAACTCACTCTCGCGCAGAAACTCGCGGACCTCGGCGTCCACTACATCGAGGGGGGCTACCCCGGCTCGAACCCGAAGGACGCGGAGTTCTTCGAGCGCGCGCGCAGCCTCGACCTGAAGCAGGCGAAGCTCGTCGCGTTCGGATCGACGAGGCGAGCGGGCGGCGACGCCGCGACCGACATCGCGATCCGCGCGGTGATGGACGCGCAGACGCCGGCGGTCACGCTCGTCGGGAAGTCGTCGTCGATGCAAGTGCGCGAAGTCCTCGAAACGACCGAGGAAGAGAACCTCGCGATGATCGGCGACTCGATCGAGTACCTCGTCGCGAACGGGCGCGAGGTGACGTTCGACTCGGAGCACTTCTTCGACGGGTACCGCCTCGACCCCGTGTACGCGCTCGCAACGTTGCGGGCGGCGGAGCGTGCGGGCGCGACGACCGTGGCGCTCTGCGACACAAACGGCGGCGCGCTGCCGTGGGAGATCGAGGCGGGCGTACGCGCAGCCTGCGAGACGGTGAGCATTGCCGTCGGGATCCACACGCACAACGATGGCGACGCTGCTGTCGCGAACACCCTCGTGGGTGTGCGCGCGGGGGCGACGCAGGTGCAGGCATGCCTCAACGGCTGGGGTGAGCGCACGGGGAACGCGAACATCGTGTCGGTGATCGCGGACCTGCAGTTGAAGATGGGCATCCAGGTGCTGCCTCCCGCGAACCTCCAACGGCTCACGGAGACGGCGAGGTTCGCGCAGGAACTGGCGAACCTGCCGCTCGACCCGCAACAGCCGTACGTCGGCACGGGCGCGTTCGCGCACAAGGCGGGGCTGCACGTCGCGGCGATCACGAAGTCGCCCGGCTCGTACACGCACGTCGACCCGGACGCCGTCGGCAACACCGAGCGCGTGCTCGTCTCCGAACTGTCGGGGCGACGCAACGTAATCGAGAAGCTGCGCGAGCAGGGCGTCGACCTCACGCTGACGGACGCGCAGGCGACGGCGGCGCTCGAGGTGCTGAAGGACCGCGAGTCGAAGGGGTACGCGTACGAGACGGCCGAGGCGTCGTTCGAGCTGCTGGTACGCCGGACGCTGGCGGGATACGCCGCGCCGTTCAGCCTCGAAGACTTCCTGATCGTGGAGCGGCGCCGTCACCTGACCGGGACCGGCAGCCGCGAGCAGAACGAGATGCAGGCCGAGGCGATGGTAAAGTTCAAGGTGGACGGCCGCCTGAGCCAGGTCGCAGCCGACGGCAACGGCCCCGTATCCGCCCTCGACGCCGCCGTGCGCAAAGCGCTGGCGGAGCAGTTCCCGGGCATCGAGCGTGTGCGCCTGGAGGACTACAAGGTGCGCATCATCAACACGACGGCCGGCACGGACGCCGCCGTGCGGGTGATCGTGGAGTCCTCGGACGGCACGCACTGGTGGCGGACGGTGGGGGCCTCGACCGACATCATCGAGGCGTCGTGGCTGGCGCTGTACGACGCGTACGAGTTCTGGCTGCTGCGCTGGGGGCGAATCCCTACAACGTAGGCGGCACCGAGGTCGGCTTCGTGGGGCCGCCTGCCGGGAGGAAGACCGAGAAGGTCGTGCCGGCCTCGGCGGTGGACTCCACGGCGACGGTGCCACCGTGCGCCTGCACCAACTCCTGCACGATCGAGAGGCCGAGGCCGCGGTGGCGGCCGCTGCGGGCAGCGTCGGCCTGGTAGAAGCGGTCGAAGACGCGCGCGCGCACGTCCTCGGGCAGTGGGTCGCCCTCGTTATGCACGTCCACGAGGACGCCGCCCGCAACCGCCTTTGAGGTGATGGTAACGACGGAGTCGTGGCGCGCGAAGCGGATCGCGTTGTCAACGAGGTTGGCGAAGACCTGCTCTACGCGCCGGCCGTCCGCACGGACGGTAACGCCTGCGCCTTGACGCGCCTCGAGCCCCACGCTTGCCTCCTCGGCCTGGTGGCGGAGCCTCGGCACCGTCGCCTCCACGAGGTCATCGACGGCGACATCTTCGATCTCCATGCGCACGGCGCCCGACTCGATCTCACCGAGGTAGATCAGATCGTCGACGAGGATGCGCATGCGGTCCGCCTCCTCGTGGATCAGTTCGCCGGCCTCACGCGGGTCGACGACGCCCTCGACGAGGGCCTGCGAGAAGCCCTGGATCGAGGTGAGCGGGGTCTTCAGTTCGTGTGAGACGTCCGCGAGCAAGTCGCGCATCGCGTGGTTGCTGCGGCTGATCTGCGAGGACATCTGGTTGAAGGCAGACGCGAGGCGTCCCACCTCGTCAGTACCGTCCACCTCGATGCGCTGTTCGAGGTCGCCTCGGGCCATCGCCTGCGAGGCGCGCGTCATCTGTGCGATCGGCGTCGTGATCCTTGACGCGAGGATCATCGAGAAGACCACGGCGGCGAAGCCTGCCCCGGCACCGGCCAGTGCCAGTCGCGGCAGCAGCCGCGCCCACGACTGATGGACGTCCTCTGCGGGCACCGCGATGACGAGGCGTGTGGGCATCCGTGACTGCGCCGCCGCGCCGATGCCGCCGGCGACGTCCGTCTGAGTGAACAGATACAGGTCACGGCCGTCGCGGTTCACGCGATGCGTACGGAAGGATTCCATGCCGTTGCGGATCTGCTCGCGCGGGCCGTCAGCGGGGATCTCGATCGTCTGGCCCAGCAGGGACTGGTCGCTCGCCGTGTCCAACACCACGCGCTGCTGCGGGTCGAGCAGCACCACGCGAAATTCGTACTGGTCCGCCAGCTCGACGAGCTGGGCGCGGATGACCTCAGGCGGCCATCCGGCCTGCTGCAGGTTGCGTGTGCCCTCGGAAATCGGGCCGAGAAGGAGTCCGATCCGCTGCTCGGCGGCGATGTTCTGCTCCTGGCGCAGCAGCAGCACGAAACCTGAAGCCGAGAGGAAGAGCGCGAGGGCAATGACGAGGGCAAAGCCGACAATGAGGCGCGCACGGAAGCTCGCAAACACGAGGAAGCCCTACGACGCCGCGGGCTGCGGCACCAGTTTGTAGCCCACGCCCCAGACCGTCTCGATCTTCGGGCGCGCCGCCTTCAACTTGTCGCGCAGCCACGCCACGTGGACATCGATGGTGCGCGCGTCGCCAAAGAAGTCCTCGCCCCACACCATCGAGAGCAGCCGTTCGCGGTCCATCGCCACGTTCGGGTGGCGCATGAACGCCTCAAGCAGGTCGAACTCACGCTGACGGAGGCGGACGCGCTCGCCCGCGACGACTACCTCACGCGACGACGGGTCGAGCGTGAGGTTCTCGATGGTGAAGGCCTGCGGTTCGCCCTCGTCCGCGTTCTTGTCCCAGTCCCGTCGCCGGAGGTTGGCCTTCACGCGCGCGACGACCTCGCGCGGGTTGAACGGCTTCGTAATGTAGTCGTCCGCGCCCATCTCGAGCCCGACGATCTTGTCGACATCGTCTGAGCGTGCGGTGAGAATGATCACCGGCACGTCCGAGTCCTTGCGGATCTCAGTGCAGACATCGAACCCGTTCATGTGCGGCATCATCAGGTCGAGCACGACGAGGTCCGGCGCCTCCGCGCGGAACCGTTCGAGCGCTTCGCGCCCGTCGTGGGCGGCGACGACCTCGTACCCGGCTTCGCGCAGGTAGAGGCGGAGGAGTTTGATGATGTTGGCTTCGTCGTCGGCGACGAGGATCTTCGCGGTCATCGGGAGTGCCTGCGGTCCTCGGCATGTCGCTCGCCTCGTTCAGAGGTGAGGCGGCTGGTCGGTGGGGAAGAGAAGGGTCAGGGCCGGCCCGGTGCCCCCGAGGGAGCGTCGAAGCGGTTCGCAACCGCTCCCACCACAACCTGTTTCTGCGAACCACCCCGTCCGGGCGGCCCCTCTCCTAAAGAAGAGAATGCCGTCACCGGATTAGCGTTCCTGATGGGAAGTGTAAACAAAGTGTGAGAGTTGGGGCGGCCTCCCCTATCCCTCGTGGAATGAGGGATATCGGCTCCCCTACGGTCACCCAAGCCGCCTTAGGCAGGGCGGGCCAGGGAGGCGAGGGCGCGCGCCAGGTCCGCGTGGTCGTCTGCGACGAGGAGGCGGAGGCGGCGTGCAGCAGGATGATGTTCGCCAGGCCGACGCCGTAGAACGTGGCCACAAAGGCCGTCGCGATGCCCTTACCCAGCGCGCCCACGTCGCCACCGAGGGCGCTCAGGACGTGGATCAGGCCCAGGACCGCCCCGAGCACGCCGAGGGTTGGGGAGAAGCCGGAGCCGGTCTTGAAGACCTCGATCTGCTCCTTCTGGCGCTCGGCGGCGCCGTCGATCTCGATCTCAAGGATGCTCTTGACCGTCTCGGGGTCGGTCCCGTCGATCATCAGCATCAGACCCTTCTTTGCGAAGGGGTCGCCGACGTTCTGCGCTTCCTCTTCCAGCGACAGCAGGCCCTCACGACGAGCCTTGTCCGCCATGACCACCAAGCGTTCTGCCATCACGTGGCCCGCGACGCCCGAACTGCCCTTGAGCGAACGGATGAAGCCCTGTGGGATCGCCTTCATCGTGGACATCGGCGCGGAGATCAGCGTCGCGCCCAGCGTGCCGACGACGACGATCATGAAGCCGGGGATGTTGATCAGCGAGGCGATGCTACCGCCCTCGATCATGTACCCACCGAGGATGCCGACGGCGGCGACGATCAGGCCTGCGATGGTGGTGACACCCACAGCGCCCGCCTATTCGTTCGACACGAGGTGTAGCGCGCCGCGGCCTGCGCCCGCGTCCGCACCATGCACCAGGCGGCGATAGTGGACGATCCGGGAGACCACCTCGTCGTCGCTTTCGCGGACGACGTAGGAGTGGCCGTTCACGAGCACGATGTGGGTATCCGGCGTGGACTCCACGCTCTGGATGAACTCAGCGTTCAGGTACAACTGACTCTGATCGAGCCGGGTCACCTTGATCATGAGAACCCCCATCGCCGCAGGACCGCGGTGTCCGTGGCGACGGGACTTAGTATTCGGTCGGAGGGGCGTCGTCCGTATCGGGAGAATCCCGCGCACGGCCTCGGGGATGCCCCGACCTCGTCCGGACGACGTGACGGCTACGAGTGTTGTGGCGGCTGTTGAGGCAGCGGCTCGAGCACCGTGCGGAGCGCGCTCGCGAGGGCCTGCACGGTAAAGGGCTTCGGCAGGAAGAGGTTGGCGCCGGCCGCGCGGACTTCGCGCTCCTGGCGTTCGTCGTTGTATGCGGACATCGCGAGGACCGGCAGGTCACGTGTCGACTCTTGCGCGCGCAGATGCACCACGAGCGCGACACCGTCCATACGCGGCATGCGGATGTCCGTGAGGACCACGTCCACGGTCAGGCCGGCGCTCAGGCGATCGGCGGCGTCGCGGCCGTCCTCGGCGAACAAGGGGTCGTAGCCAGAGACACGCAGGACCGCGCCGAGCATCGAGCGGACCCCCGGCTCATCCTCGACGACGAGGACGCGCGGACGCCGGGCAGCGGCTGGGTCCGATTGCGGTGGAGGTAGCGCCACGACGACTATCCCATCCTCCGTGTGCATCGCGATCTGCGCGATCTGAGTGATCCACGAGAACTGCCGCCAGGAATGCACTCCCCCGATACGCCTGAAATGGAGACAGCGGCTCCATAGCCACTGTCTCCTCGTCCTGACGTCTCGTGACGTCTCGCCTACATCGCCTCGCGCTCCGGCATCGCCTCGGGCCCGTCCAGAGAGACGATGCCGCGACGGATCGCGTAGCGGATGAGGTCGGTGCGGTTCTTCGCGTGCAGTTTCGTCATGATGTGCGCCCGGTGCGCCTCGACGGTCTTCACGGAGATGACGAGTTCGTCCGCGATGGCCTGGTTGGAGAGGCCCTCCGCGATGAGCTGGAGTACCTCGCGCTCGCGGGCGGTGAGGAGTTCGTAGCCGGTCTTGCCCTCGGGCTGTTTCGACTACAGGAGGACTTCGTTCACGGCGATCTCGTCGGAGACCGTGGTGGAGAAGTACGTATTGCCGCGATGCACGGACTGGATGGCGAGGAGCAATTCCTCCATGTCGGAGTTCTTCACCACGTAACCCGCGGCGCCAGCGCGCAGCGCCTGCAACAGTCGCTCGTCTTCGAGGTAGGCGGTGAGGATGAGGATCCGCGTGGCGGGCGAGCGCTTGATGATCTGGCGCATCGCGTCGATGCCGTTGAGCCCAGGCATCACCATGTCCATCAGGATGACGTCCGGCTGCAGACGCTCCGCGGCTTCGACGGCGTCCCTGCCGTTGGTCGCTTCGCCGACGACCTCGAGGCCGTCCTGCGCTTCGAGCAGGACGCGGAGCGCCTGACGAAGGAGTGCGTGGTCGTCTGCGACGAGGAGGCGGATTCGAGCGCTTCGGCTGGGCATCCGCGACCGCGTGAGCGGCGCGCCCATGCGGTCACTGTCCATCCGGTCGCGTTCCATGCGGTCGAGGCCGGCAAGGCGATCGGCCTCCGCGAGGCGGTCTGTCGCAGCGAGACGCTCGGTCGGCCGGTCGTTCGGCAAGCCGTTCGAAGAGCCGTTCTGCATTCGGTCGTCCATCGTGACCTCCGCGCGGTTCAGACTACGGCCGTCGTGGTCGCTCTGCACTCGCATCGTTATCGAACCGGGGTGACTGGGGCCGCCCTAGCTCAGGGGTGTCCTACGCAGTCTGTTTCGAGCGCTCGAAGTAAGTGCTGCTCTGCGTCAGTTCGCGGAAATCATCGAAGCGGAACGTGCCCTCGGGCGTGCCCGAGAACGCGCGGCTCGCTCCGCAACGCTTGCAGCGCCCGGCGAGGTCGCCGGGCGCTGGTTCGCCCAGTACCCAGTGGTGTACGCACGTCGAGCGAGTGGGGTCGCCGATCAGATGCAGCGAGGGCTGACCGGTGGGCTCGGTCGAGAGAGGCTGGTCGTCCATCGGGGCTCCCCAGCACCTCGCTTGGAGCAGGCGGGGGCCTGCTCTGAGCGCGAGGTGGTTGATGGGGGCGATGCTACGGACGGTGCGCAGGCGCCTAGATCGGGGAAAACCCTCGGTCCCTATGAGGAATCCCTGATCTCCTTAGGGGAATCCCCTCAGTTGGAGGCGCTCCGCCAGGCGGGAATCTACCACTCTCGGTCGCGAGGACGCTAAGCCGGGTCGATTCCGCCCTGGAAGGACAACTCGAGATGCGTGTCCTCGTCGATCAGGCGGAGCAACTGGCCACGCAAGGCCATGTGGTGCTCGGTCTGTGCGGCGGTCTGGGCCGCCATCTCCGACTCCCAGATGCCGACGCGACCGTGGCGGGTCATGTTGCCCTCGGAGTGGGGCGTAAGGTGGTAGCCCGTCGTGTATCCGCGCTGCTGCACGTAGTACTGCGACAGCTTCTTCAGGACCTCTTCCACCTCGGCCTCGTGGCCGGGACGGGAGATCATTTGGGCTATGCGGACGTACGGCATGGGAACCCCCTCGAATCTGCGCGCGGGACATCGGGGTCGCCCGACGTCACCGGGCCGCAGCATAGCAGCGAGGTAGCCGCCTGCGAGAGCGGTCTCCGGCGCATATCGCCGGAGATGCCGACCAGCTACCCCCCCCCCACGGAGGCGGCTGAGCGGAATCAGGCTGGAGCAGGCTTAGAGGCGGAGCTTGCCGTGGGACGGCTGGCGGCGGCGCTGTTTGCCGGCGGCCAAGCGCTCTTCCTCTTGGATGTCCTGAGGGTCAGCACGCTGCGCCTCGTGGACATAGCCACAGGCGACACAAGTGCCGAACTTCCCGTACCAGTCGTCTTCAACAATCATGAGGCCGCGGCAGCGCGGACACTTCTTTGGCGGGGGGCTTTGCAGCATCTCCGCCTCCTTTGGTTCAGCAGCACGTCCCCGGCATCCCGCCGGTTGGGCTGAGCCATTAGCCTCCGAGGTTAGCTGTCGGGTTCGGGCCGGTCAGTTCGCCCGTCTCGTCGCGCCATCGCTCTGAGATTCACCCCAGTTAAGTTGGGTCCCCCGGTCACCGCCCTTCCGAGCGGCAATTAGGCATGTCACCCCACCCTCGATGTCCCCGGGCATCACACCCGTGAATCATCGTGATTGTGACTACAAGAGCATAGGTGCACTAGTCGGCCTGTCAAGGTAGAGATAGCTATCTATCTTGACGTAAGCGCCGAAAGTTCTCAACCCCACCATTTGAGCCAGATTCCGGTGCTACACAGGTTATGGAGGGCCGGGCATCACCCCGCCTGCCCCCTCTCCCGCTCGGCGGTCTCGAAGTCCTCGCGGAGGAGGCCCATGACGAACGAGTCGTAGTAGTGGCCGCCGAGGTAGCTGTCCTGGCGGAGGCGCCCTTCGACCACGAAGCCGACCTGCTCGTAGGAGCGGAGCGCGCGGGCGTTGAACTCCATCACGCTGAGGTGAATGCGGCGCAGGTCCATCTCCTCGAAGGCAAAGCGGCAGAGGGCGCGCATCGCGTCTGTGCCGTAGCCCTGCCCCCAGTAGGCCCGATCGCCGACGAGGATGCCCACCTCCGCCGAACGGTGCTCAGCGGTGATCTTCCGGAGTTCGATGGCGCCGATGACGACCGGCGCTGGCGTGTCGATCACCTCGATCATCAGATAGACGCCATCGAAGGACGGGGTGAGGCGAGGGCGCACGAAGTCCTCGCGGGAGGCCAGGGACATCTGGTAGGCCGGCCCACCGATGAGGTGACGGGTGAAAGGGTCGTTGACCCACGCCTCGGTCATTCGCGCGAAGCCGATGTCTGGCGGCGGGACGAGGCGCACTCGATCCCCCTGGATCACGACGGGATCCCCTGCGTCCATCAGGAGGCCCCCCGTCCCGGCAGCACGATGCGTTCGGGCGCACCGTGTTGGGCCTCGAAGGCGGTCCGTTCGACGCTCATCACGAAGTCGTCGATCGGCGCGCCGCGCTTGTACCAGTGCCCCGGCCGGCGCCCGGCCTCGATGAAGCCCACACGCTCGTACAGGGCCTTCGCGCGAACGTTGCCGTCGAGCACGCTCAACTCGACCCGGCGGAGGTTCATCTCCCAGAAGCCGAAGCGGAGCAGCGTCACCAGAGCGTCGTACCCGATGCCCTCGCCCCAGCGTTCCTTCGCCCCCAGGAAGATGCCGAGTTCCGCGACGCGCGACTCCAACTTCGAGTCGAACAGCGAGATCGTGCCCAGGTGCTCGCCGGTCGCGCGATCTGCCACCGCGAACGCCGCGTTCTCGTACCCGTTCGCGCGCGTCAGCCGCTCGAGGATGGCGCGCTCGCCCTCGCGCCCGATCGGGTAACGCAGCGACAGCCAGCGGGTGACCTCGGGGTCGTTCACCCAGACGAGATATCGGTCGAGATCGTCCGGCTCGATGGCCCGGAGCGAGACACGTTCGCCGTCGTAGGACATGCACGCCCTCCTCGAAGGGAAGACCGCGAATACTAGGTGCCGGTCACTGGGCGGACAACGGCAGCCGAGGGCGCACTCACAGCCCCCCGCGTACACTCGCCGCATGCCTGCCACTCAGCCCCAATACCGGCCTGTCACCGACCCCGCCGCGCTCGTCGCCGCCACGATCCGGGCCATTCGACCCTCGGACAGCGAAGCAGCGGCTCGCGCTGACGCCCGCCAGGGACGGCTCACGAAACCACCGGGGGCGCTCGGGCGCCTCGAGGGGTTGGCCACGCGGATCGCGGGGATTACGGGACAGTCGCGGCCTCGCCTCGAGCAGCGGCTGGTGATCGTCGCGGCGGGCGACCACGGGGTGGCCGCGCAGGGGGTCTCCGCGTTCCCCGCCGAGGTGACTGGGCAGATGCTCGTGAACTTCCTCGAAGGTGGGGCGGCGATCAACGTGCTCGCCTCGCACGCCGGAGCGCGCGTGCGCGTCGTCGACGCTGGCGTGCGCAGCGAGACGCCCGAGCACCCTGACCTGCTGCGCTTACGCCTTGGGCCTGGCACGGATGACATCTCGGTCGGGCCGGCGATGACACGCGCCCTCGCCGAACGCGCCGTGGCCGAGGGCATCGCGCTGTTCGAGCGCGAGCGCACTGCCGAGGGCGTCGACATCGTGGCGCTCGGCGAGATGGGGATCGGGAACAGCACGAGTGCGGCGGCGATCATCGCGGCCGTCACGGCGCGCCCACCTCGCTCCGTCACCGGGCGTGGCACCGGTGTGGACGACACCCATTACGAGTTGAAGGTCGCCGCCATCGAGCGTGCCCTCGCAGTGAACGCGCCCGACCGTACGGACGGCCTCGGACTGCTGGCTGCACTCGGCGGGTTCGAGATCGGTGTGCTGACAGGGGTCTACCTGGCGGCGGCGGCGGCGCACGTGCCTGCCGTCGTCGATGGGCTGATCTCCGGCGCTGCTGCCCTGCTCGCCGAGGCAATCGCACCCGAGGCGGTCGACACATTCATCGCGTCACACCGGTCGGTCGAGCCGGGGCACCACGCGATGCTGGAGCATCTCCGCCTCGAACCGATGCTCGACCTCGGCATGCGGCTCGGCGAGGGATCGGGTGCAGCCCTCGGCATCTCGCTCTGCGTCGCCGCATGCCGGCTGCTGGACGAGATGGCGACGTTCGACGAGGCGGGTGTGTCCGACTCGGACGTGGCCGTCGAGCCGGAGGCCTAGCGTGCGCATCTTCGGCGGCGCGCTGATCGCGCTCGAATTCCTCACGCCGCTGCGGCTGCGCCGCGTGCAGACGTACGACGACCGTACCTTCGCGGAAGCCCTCGGCTGGTACCCGCTGATCGGCCTCCTGATCGGCCTCGGCCTGTGGGCGCTGGACCGAGGGCTGAGCGAACTGCTCCCGCCCGTCCCCACGGCCGTCCTGCTCGTCGCGTTCCTCGCACTCGCTTCGGGCGGCCTGCACCTCGACGGCGTCGCGGACACCGCCGACGGCATGGCCGTCCAAGGCGACCGCGCCGAACGCCTCGGCGTGATGAGTGAAGGCAACACGGGGCCCGCCGGCGTGATGGCGCTGCTGCTGGTGCTGATGGCGGAGTGGGCGGCCATCGTCTCGCTCGAAGGCGACCTCCGAGGCGCCGCGCTGATCCTCGCGCCTGCACTGGGGCGGTGGACGGTGGTCCCAGTAGGCCTGCTGTTCAAGCCCGCGCGACCTCGAGGGCTGGGCCACGCGATGCAGACGGCGATGCTGCCGATCGCGGCGCCACTCGCCACCGTGATCGGTGCGGGCGCGGCGATCGCGCTCTTTGGGCTCGCGGGTATCGTGCTGATCGTCGCCGCCACGGTCGCCGCGCTGCTGATCGCCGCGCTCGCCGCGCGGATGCTCGACGGCGTGACTGGCGACGTCTTCGGCGCAGCGATCGAGGTCTCGCAAGTGGTCGTGTGGCTCTCGCTCGCCTCAGCCGGGATGCACGGCTGGGCCGAGCCGCTGATCGGCTAGGCGCGATGCCCGAGGTCTGGTTCGTCACGGGCGGCGCACGCAGCGGCAAGTCGTCGTACGGCGAGCACCTGGCCGCCAACCTCAGCGCGCCCGTTACTTATGTCGCGACTCTTGAGCCGCTCGACGACGAGATGTGTGCGCGGATCGCGCGCCACCGTGGCCAGCGCCCGTCCGCGTGGCGCACGATCGAGTCACCGCGCGCGCCGATCGAGGCTGCGCGTGCGGCACCGGCCGGCGACACCATCCTGCTCGACTGCCTCTCCATCTGGGTCTCCAACCGGCTGCTCGATCTCGGTACGGAGGCTCCGACCCCGGCCGCAATCGACGCCCTCGAAGGCGCGCTCACCGAGGAGACGCGTGCCCTGCTCGATGTCCTGGCGGCGAGGACGGGCACCTCGATCATCGTGAGCAACGAGGTCGGGGCTGGGTTAGTGCCGGAGTACGCGCTGGGGCGGGCGTACCGAGACCTGCTCGGGCGGGTGAACCAGCAGGTGGCGCAACGTGCAGCGCGCGCCTGGCTGTTGGTCGCCGGACGCGCGCTGGAGTTGCCGCCACTCGAACAGTAAGCGCTAGCGCAGGTCCCATATCTGCAGTTCGGCGGTCAGGGTCATCGGCTGACCGTTCCGCACGATGTCGACCTGGACCTTCGAACCCACCTCGTGCTTGTCGATGGCCCTCGCGAGTTCCTCGAAGTTGCGTACCGGCTCACCCGCCACGGCGGTGATCACGTCGCCGCCGGTGCCCGCGAGGCGCGCAGCCGTCCCGCGCGAGGCGGCGACCAGGCCGGCGCGAGCCGCGGAGCCGCTCGGTGTCACAGCGGTCACGTATACGCCTCGCGTCACCTTCAGCCCGAGGTCGGCGGCGACCACGTCATCCAGAGGGGTGACGGAGACGCCGAGTTGCGGGTGCTGGATGTCCTTGCCCTGCACCATCTGCGGCAGGAAGCGCTGCGCGGTGTTCGAGGGGATCGCGTACCCGAGGCCGATGAAGAACCGGCCGCTGGGGTTCTCGATGGAGGAGTTCACCCCAACCACCTCGCCCTTGAGGTCGAAGAGCGGGCCACCCGAGTTCCCCGGGTTGAGCGAGGCGTCCGTCTGCAGGACGTCGCGGATCGCTCGCCCCGTGAAGGACGAGGTCGTCACGCGCCCCGTCGCCGAGATGATCCCGGAACTGACGGAGAAGTTCTGGCCGAACGGGTTGCCGATGGCGAACACGGCGTCGCCGACGCGCACGTTGTCCGAATTCGCGAAGGTGACCGGCACCAGCAGGTTCGCTGGCACGGTGATCTTCAGCACGGCCAGGTCGCTGCCGGGGTCAGAGCCGAGGATGCTCGCCTTGGAGGCGGTCCCATCCGCGAGCGTGACCTTGATGTTCGTCTGGCCCTCGATCACGTGGTAGTTCGTGAGGACTCGGCCTTCGCGGTCGAGCACCATACCGGTGCCGCTGGAGGCGCCCGACGCACCCACCGTGGCCCCCTCAATCACCACGATTGATGGACGCACGCGCTCCACGAGGTCGGCGATGCCGCCAGCGGGGAGACCCTGCGCCTGCTGCACCTGTTGCGTCGCGCGCGAGCCCCCGGGCGCGATCGTGGTCACGGTGGTGCCACCGAAGGCGCTCAGCGCCACCGCCCCACCGATCAGCGTCGCAGCGACGACTAGACCCGCGATCGCAGAGATTCCCCAACCACTCATTTGCTTCATGACAGCCTCCCGAGGTGGACGTGCCACCCGTCCGGATAACGGAACCTACGGGATCATCGTGACGCGCAGGGATGATCCCCCGGTCTGAAGGCCGTTAAACAACGGTGAACCGGTGCGGATGAGAAGTCCAGCCGAGAGGGATGCCCCTCGGCTAGCGGCCCTCGAAGATGGCCTTCCGCTTCTCCCGGAAGGCCTTCGGGCCCTCCTTGGAGTCCTCCGTCGACTAGACGATGGTCATCGCTGCCTGAGCGGTCTCCAGCGCCTCCTGGAAGGTCTGGTTCAGGGCGCGATAGACGAGGCGCTTGGCCAACTGGATCGCGACCGGCGGGCCGTCCGCGAGGCGGAGCGCGTAGGCGCGGGCCTCGTCCATGAGCGTGTCGTGCGGCACGACTTTGGTGACGTAGCCGATCTCGAGTGCCTTCGCGGCGTTGAACAGCTCGCCGCTCCATATCAACTCAAGTGCCTGCTGCACCCCGACGAGCCTCGGCAGCAGCCACGCACCGCCATCACCCGGGACGAGGCCAACGTTGACGTAGGACATGCCGAATCGCGCCTGATCGGAGGCGATGCGGATGTCCGCCATGCTCGCCATGTCCATGCCGGCACCGACGGCTGCCCCGTTCACGGCGGCGATGTAGGGCTTGTCGAGGTACTGCACCGCCTGCGGGACTCGATGCACCGTGTAGCGCAGGGAGTTCCGGCGCTCCCCAGCGTTCTTGTCCGCCATCAGCACGCGATCGTCCGCGCCGGTCGCCTGGAGGTCGGCGCCCGCGCTGAACGCCCGACCGGCACCCGTCACGATCACGGCGCGTACGCCATCGTCCTCGGCGGAGCGTCGGAGGGCGTGTTCCCATTCCTCCAGGAGTGGGCCACTGAAGGCGTTCATCCGCTCCGGACGGTTCAGCGTGATGGTCGCGACCCGCTCGCTCACGTCGTACAGGATGGCCTCGTAGTCCACGGCAACCTCCTCGGCCGGCCTCAATCGAGGGCCCGGCGGCAGCGCGGCGAGTCTACATGCGACGCCGGGCAAGCCCATATCGTCATCACGTACGGGATGCACAGGATTCCTCCGGGAATCGTCCAGCCGCCTCACATGGTGGAAGAAGCATCGGCGAAAGGGGTAGGGTGCCAGCATGCGGATGCTCCGCGCCCCCCGGGCGCTGTACCCCTTGCTGCTCGCCGTCGCCATCCTCCTCGGAGGGTGCGATCGCGCTGCCGGGATCATTCCCGGGGGCGGCAAAGCCACACCCGAGCCCACTGAGACCAGCGGCGGTGTGACTGTCGGGCCCCGCGTCGGGCCCGGCCAGACCTCCGCTGATGCGGCCGACGGCGACCTCGCTCGCGCGGTCGTCCAGGTGATCACCACAACGGACGACGGCAAGCCCGTGCGCCTCGGCTCCGGGGTCGTCGTCGACTCCGCTCGACGGCTCGTGCTGACCTCGTATCCGGTCGTGCGGCCGTACCGATCGGACGGCGGGCCCGCATACACGAAGATCCGGCTCGCCACGAATCGCGAGGCGAACCGCGCACCGAAAGTCGAGTACGAAGCCGAACTGCTGGTGAGCGACCAGACGACCGGCCTCGCGATCCTGCGTGTGCTCCGACCGGTCGACGGCGCGCCGAACTTCGACCTCCCGGCGATCGTGCCCGCAGACACCACCGCGGTCACACCAGGCACGGCCATCCGCCTCTTCGGCCATCCAGGCGAGGGCGCAGCGCAGAGCAACCTCTCCGTCGTGCGAGCAGCCGTCACAGGGCAGCGCAGCGAGGCGGGTGAGACGAGCCGCCTGTGGATGAAGACGGCGGCGCGCATGCCCTCGGGCGCGGCCGGCGGTCCGGTGTTCAATCAGGCCGGCGCGGCAATCGGGATCATGCTGCAGGAGACCTATAACCCGAAGGCGCAGGTCGGGCAGATCCGACCCTTCGACCGCGCCGCCTCGCTGATCGATCAGGCGCAGAAGGCTACCGAGGAATTCAAGCAGATCGCGCCGCTGTACCTCGAAGGTACTGGCGGGGGGACGACTCGCCCGATGGGGGCGGACAACGTCCGCGTCGGCAAGATCTCGTTCGCGCTCAGTGGCATCGACACCCCCGCTGGGCGCGACCTGTTCGACTACGAGCGAGTGTTCAAGGCTGGAGTGACCGCGCTGTACTACGAGTACACCGTCGAGGGTGTCCCGGACGGCACGGTGGTAGAGGAACGCTGGTTCCTGGAGGACGTGAAGCAGGACTCCGTGTCGTCCTCGACGGCGTGGAAGAGCGGCTCCTTCGGCATCGTCAGCGACCGCATCACGGTGCCCGGCTCGGGGGGCCTGCCCGCCGGACGTTGGCGCGTGGAAGTGTGGATCGCGAACACGATGCGAGCGCGCGGCGTCGCCTTCGTCGGCCCACGCCCCACCTCCGCACCGGCTGCGAAGAACTTCACGGCTGGCTCGCTCGCTTCGGCGGAGGGCGCGCCGTCCGCGGCGCCGCAGTCGGGGCCGTCACAGGTCCTCGCGTTCTTCGAGTTCACCGGGATGGACGGTGTCGGGCTGATCCAGTGGATCGCGTCCCGTAACAACCAGCGTGTCTACCAGTCACCACCGATCCCGTGGAGCGGCGGCGACGCTGGCAAGTTCTGGGTCGGCTTCCGGCCACTCGATGGCGTCACTGCGGGCAACTGGGAGTTCGAGGTGCGCGCGGACGACAAGATCCTCGGCGTCGTACCGGTGAAGGTGCCGTAGCCACGCTCTGCCCGAGGACTCCCGCTAGTTGATCTCGGCGCGCGCGTAGAGCCCATCGACGAGGCGGCTGTCGAATGCCTTCGAGACGTCGGGCGCCTTCGGAAGCACCCCGTACCTCAGCAGTGTGTCCGCGAGGCCCTGCCACTGCTCCTTCGATGAGCGTCCGACGCCATCGGCCCGCTTCGCCGTCGCGAGGTCCTGGTCGAGGAGATAGCGCTGCTGCGCTGCGTCCGCGCCCGGCGCGTACTTCAGCACGACCTGGACGACCTCGTCCTGGTGGGACTGGATCCAGAGCGTCGCGCGCAGGGTCGCCCGCAGGTAGCGCTCCACGAGCGCGGGGTCCTTCGCCAGCAACTCGCTGTTCACGAGGGTGGTGAGGCCCAGCGTAGGCACGGCGAAGTCGGCCGGGTCGATCACGTTGATCTCCACGCCGGCCTTGCGGATCGCGTACGGCTCGTTGCTCAGGAAGACCGGGTAGACCTCGACCTGCTTCTCGATGAACGCGCGCACGTCGAAGCCGACAGAGACGAGTTTCACGTCTTCGCGCTTCAAGCCGGCGCTAGCGAGCAGGCCATCGAGTTCCGCCGGGACGACGCCGGACTTGAAGCCGATGGTGCGGCCCTTGAGGTCGTTCGGTGTCTTGATCCCGGAGTCGGCACGCGCCACGTAACCCTGGTCGCCCCGCTGGCCGTACAGCGCGACGGCGACTACCGGCAGGCCGTCGCTCGACCGACGCAGCGCTTGCGCCGCCGTCCCGGTGGTGAACTGGACCGAGCCCTCGAGGAGCAACTTCAGGTGCTCGTCCGCGCCCGAGGCGTGCCGAATGTCGACCTCGAGGTTCTCGTCCGCGAAGAAGCCCTTCTCCTTCGCCACGTACGCGGCGACGAACGGCAGGTTCGCCTGCGGGCGGAACCCCGCCATGAACGTCACCTTGGCCAGCGCGGGCTTTGGCGTGGCGCTCGCCACGCTCGCGGCCGCCGTCGCGGTGGACGTGGGCGTTGGCGGCGCCTCGTCGTCCCCGCAGGCGACGAGGGCGAGCGAGGCGAGCGCGCACAACAGCACGGCGATGGGTGCGAGGGCGTGCGATCGAAGATTACGGAGCATCAGGTACACCTCGGTTGTCCGGGGCGTACATCCGCGAGTGTCGCGGGAGCTGCACGCGAAGTATTGGGGCCGCGGGTCGCCCTCAGGCGCCCGTGGACACGTGCCAGTCCAGCACGTGGCCTTCAACATACCCAACCAGCGCCGTCAATGAAACCCCCAGCGTCGCCAGAACGAACACGGCGCCGAACAGGGCGGGCGTGTCGAAGGCTCCGTTCGCAATCAGAATCAGCTGCCCCATCCCGGATGACCCCGAGAGAAACTCGGCGACCACGGCACCCACAAGGGAGAGCGGGACGCTGATCCGCAGCGCCGCGAACACGTACGGCAGCGACGAGGGGAAGCGCAGGCGACGGAAGACCTCCCACCGGCTGGCCGCGAGCACGCGCATCGCGTCGAGGGCCTGCGGGTCGACCGAGCGCAACCCGACAATCGCGTTCACCAGCATCGGGAAGAACGTGATGAGGGCGGCAATCGCCACCTTTGGGCCGATCCCGAAGCCGAACCAGATCGCTAGCAGCGGGTAGAGCGCGACGATCGGCGTCACCTTCACGAGCAGCGCGGGGGGGTAGATCGCGCGCTCCAGCACCTTCGAGTGGGCCGCGAGCACGGCGAGCGCGAACGCGATCGCGCTCGCGAGCATCAGCCCGCCGAGCGCCGCCGTGAGCGATGTCGCCGCCGCGGACGCGTAGCGGCCCGGCTCGTCCCAGAGCGCTCGAAACACGGCGCTGGGAGGAGGCAGCAGATAGCCCTTCACGTCGCGCACGCGGACGTATACCTCCCACAACGCGAGGATCACTGACAGCGCGACCACCGGCGGCAGCACCGTCGCTACCCACGAGGTACGTGAAACACCGAACTCAGCGGCGGGATCGTTCACGCCGCGCCCTCGGCGTCCTCGGCGCGGAGTGCTGCGCGCACGGCGGCGGCCGTCGCGATGAACGCGGGGCTGGATTCCTGCGCTTCGGCACGTGGACGTGGCAGGGGGACGTCGATGACCGCGCGTACGCGTCCGGGACGGCCGCTCATCACGACAACACGGTCGGAGAGCAGCACCGCCTCCGCCACGGAATGGGTGACGAACAGCACCGCGATGCGCTCCTGCTCCCAGATCCGGAGCAATTCGATCCGCATCGCCTCGCGCGATAGCTCGTCCAGCGCGCCGAACGGCTCGTCCATCAGCAGCAGTCGAGGGCGGTGTACCAGCGCCCGCGCGAGCGCCACCCGCTGGCGCATGCCACCGGAGAGGGCGCCCGGCCGGTAGCCCGCGAACTCCGCGATCCCCACCTGGTCGAGCAGCGCGCGCACCCGCTTCGGATCGTTCGCGCGCATCACATCGAGCGGTAGGCGGACATTCGCTGCGACGTCACGCCACGGGAGCAGCCCGGGGTCCTGCGCCACCAGTCCCAGTGCGTGCGCTCGTTGCGCCTCGGCTGGCGCCCCACCAAGTACCTCGATGCCCCCGGCCTGCGAGGCGAGGAGCCCCGCCACCAGCCGCAGCAGCGTGCTCTTGCCGCAGCCGGACGGGCCGACGATCGAGACGAACTCACCGGCCCCGACATCGAGGTCCACGCCGTCGAGCGCGAGCAACGTCCGGCCGTCCGCACCGGGGTAGCGGTGGGTGACGCCGCGCGCGGCGACCGCCGGATGGGGAGACGTTGAGGTCACGGCGGGCCTTCCGCGAGTCGCGCGCTACGATCCGCGCAGCACGGATGATAGGCGCGACTCCCTCGGCGGGCGCGTACGACGACACCGAGACACAGCGGAGGCCACATGCCCCACACCATCGCCCTCGTGGGCGGCACCGGGCCCGAAGGTCGCGGCCTGGCGACCCGGTTCGCCCTCGCCGGGCATCGCGTCGTGATTGGCAGCCGCGAGGCCGCCCGCGGCGAGGCGGGCGCCGTCGAGGTGCTCACGGGCCTCGGCGCCCGCGCACGCGGCGAGGTGTCGGGCGCGGACAACGCCACCGCTGTCGCGGACGCCGACCTCGTGGTCGTCGTGGTGCCGTACGCCGCGCATCGCGCGACCCTCGAGGGGCTGCGGGACGCGCTGGCCGGGAAGATCGTGATCGACGCCGTCGTCCCGGTGGTATTCGACCGCGGGCCTCGACCCGTCGAGGTCGCGGACGGCTCTGCCACGGAGGAGGCGGCGGCGATCCTGCCCGCCTCGCGCGTCGTCGGCGCGTTCCACAACCTGTCGGCGGAGGTGCTGTTGGACCCAGACGCGGAGGTCGGCGCGGACGTCCTCGTGACCGGCGCGGACGCGGAGGCAAAGCAGACGGTGATGGCGCTTGCGGGCGAGATCGTGGGCGTACACGCCGTTGATGCCGGGCCGCTACGCTTCTCGCGCTTCGTGGAGCAGATCACGATCCTGTTGATCGGGATCAACGGTCGCTACAAGGCGCACACCGGTGTCCGCATCGCCGGCCTCGATTCGCACTAAGGCACGAGAAGAGACAGAGAGCACACCATGGCCGTCCCCGAGTTCCGCGTAATCGGCCTGACCGGCATGCCGATGGTGCAGGCAGGTGACGACATCGCCGCGCAGATCGTCGATGCCGCCGCTCAGCAGGGCACGCCGATCGCCGCGGGCGACATCGTGGTGGTGACGCAGCGGATCGTCTCGAAGGCGGAGGGGCGCGTGGTACCCCTCGAAACGTTCGAGCCGAGCCCGTTCGCGCTCGCATACGCGACACGGTGGGAGAAAGATCCCCACGTCGTGGAGGCGGTGCTGCGCGAGTCGAAGCGAGTCATCCGCCAGGTCGGACCGATCCTGATCACCGAGACACACCACGGCTTCAAGTGCGCGAACTCGGGCGTGGACGCCTCGAACGTCGGCGGCGAGGGACTCGTCTGCCTGCTGCCGGTCGACCCGGACGCCTCCTGCCGCACGATCCGCGACGCGATCCGCGCCCGCACCGGGCTCGAGGTCGCCGTGGTGATGTCGGACACCTTCGGGCGGCCGTGGCGCCTCGGCCAGACCAACATCGCGATCGGCGTCGCCGGGATGCTGCCGATGCGCGACTACGTGGGCAAGCCTGACCTCGACGGCCACATCCTGCGCGTCACGATGATCTGCGACGCCGACGAAGTCGCCGGCGCGGGCGAGATGGTGATGGGCAAACTCGACGCCGTCCCCGCGGCGATCGTGCGCGGGTTCCCGTACCAGCCGGGCGAGGGATCCGCGCAGGAGATCGTGCGCGAACAGGCGCTCGACCTCTTCCCATAGCCCTCGTGCCTCCCGCCGTGACCGAGGACGCTGCGCGTCGGGCGCTAGAGCGGAACCTGCGCATCCTCCCGTGGTGGTGGGCGACGCGCTGGATCTGGCTGGGCGAAGCGATCTGGGTGATCTACCTCACCACCGAGCGCGGCCTGACGCTGGGCGAGGTGCTGCTGTTCCAGGCCGTGTACTCGGCAGTCGTGATCGCGGGCGAGGTCCCGACCGGGATGATGGCGGACCGCTGGGGGCGGCGGCTCAGCGTGATCCTCGGTTCCGTGGTCGCGGTCGGCGCGATGCTGACGTTCGGCCTCGGCCACACGATCCCGATCCTGCTCGTCTCCTACGCGATGTTCTCGATCGCGGACGCGCTGTTCTCCGGCGCGGACAGCGCGATCCTGTTTGACACGCTGAAGGGCCTCGGCCGCGACGCGGAGTTCACGCGCTGGCAGGCGCGCGAGCAGGTGATCGGCGGCGCGTCCACCGGCGTGTACACGCTGATCGGCGCACTGATGGTGCGCTGGGTGCCGCTATCGGTGCCGTTCGTCGTCTCGGGTTCGCTCTCGGTAGTCGGGGTCGTGCTCGCGTGGCGGCTCGTCGACCCACCACGCGAGGGCGAACGGCACTACTTCACGCGCATCGGCGTCCGCGCCGCGCGCGAGGTGCTCGGGCGCCGGACGCTACTGACGGCCGCACTGCTGATGGCGCTGGTGACGGCGGCGATCCAGTTGATGGGGGTCGCACAGCAGCCGGTCTTCCTGTCCTACGGCGTGCCGCTCTGGTCGCTCGGGTTGTTTGTCGGGGTGCAACTCGGCTTCTCCGCGGTGAGCGCGGCGATCGCGGACCGTCTGGGCCGGCGCATCGGCCTCGTGATGATGTTTCTCTCGATGCCGCTCATCGCCTCCGTGGCGCTCCTCGGCGGGGTCGGCGGGGTGATCTGGCTGTACCCGATCCTGATCATGCCTTCGCTCTCGTGGAACGTGCTGTGGCCGTACGTCTCGGACTACATCGCGCGGCGTGTCGACAACCACATCCGCGCGACGGCGCTCTCCGTTGCGTCGGTGCTCGTCCACCTCGTGTCGGTGGCGGTGCTGCCGCTGTTCGGGTTCGCGATTGACCGGCGGGGCATCGATGCCGGGCTGGCGATGGCCTCCTTGGGGATCGCCATCACCTCCCTCCTCGTGTTCCTCGTGTGGTGGCGCGCGGGCGATCACGTGTCCGCCGCCGCCGAGGCCCACCCCGTCTAAGCGCCGCCTCGACGGCCCGCGCACCGGGCGCGTACGCTCGTGGCGATGGCCGAAGACGAGGACGGGCGCGCGGATCGCACTGACCCCGTGACGCCGCGCGAACTGCTGCGCGGCGCACTGGTGGACGATGCCGACCCTCGATTCCCGCGCTGGCTCCCCCTCCCCGGGGCCCTGCTCGCGATCGGTTGGGCGGGATATCAGGCGGCGGCGATGGACGCGGGGTTCCTCCCCACGCTGCTCTGGCCGGGCCTCGCGATCCTCGCGCTGGTGACGGTGGCCACCTGGTTCGGGTGGCAACTGGAGATCGACTAGCACTCGACGCTGCGGTATCGAGGGCGCTGAGTCGCAACGGGGAGCCACATGCCGCTGCACGTGATCTACGGCGACGACGACTTCACCGCCTCCGAGGCGCTAATCGCGCTGAAGGCGGCGCTGGATACCGATGGGTCGCTGGCCGCGAACACCAGCGTCCTCACCGGCCGGGGACTCACGCCCTCCACGTTGCTCCAGCACGCCGCCGCCCTGCCCTTCCTCGCACCGTCCCGCCTCGTCGTTGTGGAAGGCCTCGTCACCGCGCTGGGCGGACGACGCGGGTCCGCAGACACCTGGCAGCCGCTGCTGGACTTCGTGCCCCAGATGCCGGAGACGAACCACGTCGTGCTGCTCGAACCACCGCCGAAGGCGGGCGACCGTGACGCCGTCGGCAGCCACGCCCTCGTCACCGCGCTGAAGCGCATGCCGAACGTGACGGTCACGCAGTGCGCCGCGCTCAAGCCGTGGCGCAGCCGCGACGGCGGCCCCAGCGAGGTCGAGGCGTGGACGGAGCGGCGGGCGCGCACGCGCGGGATCGCGATCGAGCGCGCGGGCGTCGGGCTGCTTGCGGACCTCGCGGGCACGAACCTGCGGATGATCGCGACGGAACTGGAGAAACTCGCGGCGTACACCGGCGGACGCCCGATCACCGCCGCCGATGTCGAAGCGCTCACACCGCTCGCACGCGAAGAGAGCATGTTCGAACTCGTCGACGCGGTGATCGAGGGGCGTGCGTCGCAAGCGCTCGTGATGCTGCGCCGCGTGCTCGAGGAGACCTCGGAGACGCCGATCGCAGTGATGAACCGCGTGGCGCGTCAGGTGCGCAACCTCGTGCGCGCGACCGAACTGATCGAGGCGCGCGCGAGTGAGC
This sequence comes from Chloroflexota bacterium, assembly GCA_947446155.1. Next base: position 25,994 of record CANFFZ010000013.1, read on the forward strand.
AGACGATCGGCGAGGCGACCGGCGCACGCGGTTTCCCGTTGACGAAACTGCTGCGCCAAGCGCGGGCGACCTCCCGCTCCGCGGCGGAGGCCGCCCTGCGTGCCGTGGAAGCCGCTGACACGGAGATCAAGACCGGGAAGCGCACGGACACGCTGGCCCTCGAACTGCTGGTCGTCCACCTCGCCAGCCTCGCTGCGCCGGCTCGCGGCGCACGTCGCTAGCGCCATCTGTCACAACCCGGCCGTGCTCGATCGTGCGTTGTGAAACGAGCCAGCGTGAGCGTGGCAATTTCATCACACCGCGCGATTCGCCCACAGACGCGACGGCTTATGGCGAACGGGCCCGTACTGCGTGCGTTTTCGCATGTGAGCACGGCCACCAATACCGGTGGCGAGGAGGCAACAGCAATGAATGTACTGAACACCACACGAATCTCGAAGAAGGCGCTGAGCGCCGGGATCGTCGCTGCGGCAATCCTCGGCGGCGGCGTATCGGAGGCCAGCGGACTGGTGTCCGCGGACAGCCGCGCGGACGTAAACGCGCGGGTGTCCTCGACCACCATGCTCGACGCCACGATCGCGGGTCTCACCGACCTCGGTGCCACAGTCCGCGGCGACGCGGACGTCCGCGCGGACCTGCACACGGACACGGCCGCACAATTCGATCTCGGCGGCACGGGCGGGGTGAGTGTCACGGGGCAAGCAGCGAGCACAGCTGACGTGACCGTGCCCGCCCGGGTCACAGTCCTCGGGTCGGCCGCGGCCGATCTGCAGGCGACCTCGGCAGTGAACGCCGGCGCGACGGTCCTGGCCAGCGGTACAGCGCAGGGCAATAGCAGCACCAGCACGCCGGAAGCGAACACCAACGCGAACGCGCAGGTCGCCGCGAACGTCGGGGCCAACATCGGTGTGACAGGCGCCACCTCCAGCGGCACTTCCGCCACAGCGGCTGGCGACGCGTCGACGGACGTCACAGCGGGCCTGGACATTCCGGCCAAGCTCAAGGGCTCGAGCATGCTTGGGGTCTCGCTCCGCTAACAGCGGGACTGAGCGCGACCTGAAGCGCGACACAGACGAGGGGCGGCCCGTCGGCCGCCCCCCGTCTGTGCGTGCGTAGTGGCCTGAGCAATGCCTCCGGGATACCCCCGGGGCGTCGGGCCGCTAGGGGTGCGCGCAGGCGGAAGGTGCCGTCGGGTGTTGACGAGTTGACAGAAGAGCGTTAGCGTTCCGAACAGAACATCTGTGCCGCACAGATGTCTCGCGGAGACCGACCGTGCCTCGATGGCTGGCCACCAGGCCCGCTTCGGTGGTGGGTTCGAGCGGCTGCGGGTGGGGGCAGGACGGACGGGAAGCCGGTCATCAAGCCGCGCGGCCCGCTTGGCGTGTACATCCGCGCCGTGGTGAAAGAGGGACGCGCCATGTCGGACGGCCTGTCAGAGAAACAGCAGGACATCCTCCGCTTCCTGGAGGAGTTCATCACTGAACATGACTACCCGCCCAGCATCCGCGACATCCAG
>CANFFZ010000014.1 GCA_947446155.1 Chloroflexota bacterium
CCGGTACCGCGAAGTGCGGTGCGCCGGCTGACCGGGCTCTTCCAATAGTTCGAGTCCACGTGCGTCCCTCCGGGTACGTAATCTCTGGCGCGTTGTCGCTGAAATCCCTGATGACAAGCCCTGTGTACTCCTCCCAGCAACTACATTCGTGATTGTGCGAACAAGCACACACAACTCTCTCGTCGACAAAAAGTGCCATGTCCCCGCCACATTGATCACCATTGATCACCGGTCGGCACCGCCGTCGCAGGGACGCTATGTCGCCAGGTTCTGGGGCGACGCAGTGCAGGCGCTGATTGCACATCACTACCAGATGTGTAGGGCTCAATCGGAATCTGAAAAACGATTGAATTCTCCCTCTTCGGGGCGGCGTACAGTGGAGTAGATGTTGTAATGCAGGTTCAACCCGTGCTATACACAGCCACCCCCGGCGACGTGGGGTGTCCCGCAGGCGGCCATTTCGAGGGGAGCAGGCCACCCGTGCAGAGGTACTTAATTCGACGTGTGATCTTCATGGTGCCCACGATGATCGTGATGTCCATGTTTACGTTTGGGCTTCTTCGGCTGATGCCTGGTGACTTCATCACCGCGCAGATGGCGGAAGCGCGCGGCGCCGACCAGGCGCAGATCGAACGCTGGCGGAGCGAGCTTGGGCTCGACCGGCCGGCGTACATCCAATACTTCCGCTGGACCGGTGGCCTGATCAAGGGCGACTGGGGTCAGTCGTACTGGCTGAACGAGCCAGTCCTGAATGTGATCAAGCGCACGCTTCCCACCTCTCTGGAGTTGGGGAGCATCTCGATCATCATCGGAATCATGATCTCGGTGCCAGTCGGTGTGCTCTCGGCGGTGAAGCAGAACACCTGGCTGGACTATCTGGGTCGAAGCATTTCGATCCTCGGGATTTCGATTCCGAACTTCTTCCTGGCGACGCTCGTCATCATTTACGGCTCTCGTTGGTTCGGATGGTTCCCGCCACAAACGCCACAAAAGCTCTTCGAGAATCCGATCGGCCACGCGCAGCAGTTCCTGCCAGCGGCCTTCATTCTGGGCGCGGCCTTGTCGGCGCAGAACATGCGACTCATCCGCACCACGATGCTTGAGACGATTCGAGCGGACTACGTCCGGACGGCCCGCGCGAAGGGCCTGAAGGAGAGCGCGGTCATCTTCAAGCACGCGTTCCGCAACGCCCTGATCCCCGTCGTCACGCTCCTCGGCTTTCAGATCACGATCACCATTGGTGGTTCCGTGGTGGTGGAGCGCGCCCTGAGCGTGAACGGCATGGGCCGAGCGTTCATCGATGCGGTGCCGCAGCGAGACTTCCCGCTGGTGCAGGGGATTCTGCTCCTGCTCGTGGGCGTGACGTTGCTCATCAACCTGCTGGTCGACCTGTCGTACTCGTACCTCGACCCGCGTATCCGGTACGCATAGCACCAAACTTCCAGAGCAAATTTGAGTGGAGATGCCATGACTTCAGCAGCACCCACCGTTCAGGTAGGGCAATCGACCTATCACGAACCCTCCGGTTTTTCGAAGACGATGAGTGGGATCAAGCACTTCGCACGGAAGCGGACGTTTGGCTTCATTGCCGGCCTGTTCTGCCTGTTAATCGTGTTCATCGCGATTGGCGCAGCGACCGGCATCCTGACGCCCTACAACCCGACCGCAGTTCACGGCGCTGACCGCCTGCTGCCGATGGGCTCGTACTCCTTGGACGGGACCCGCTTTTACCTGCTGGGCACGGACGAGTTTGGGCGCGATGTGTTTAGCCGCTTGATGAAGGGCGCGCAGCTCTCGCTCTACTTCAGCATTGGCGTGACCCTGTTCTCGATGTCGATTGGCAGCACGCTCGGACTCATGTCTGCCTACTTCGGTGGCACGTTCGACCTCATCCTCCAGCGCGTTGTGGACGCCGTTCAGACGCTCCCGCTGCTGGTCCTTGCGGTTGCCCTGGTGGCCATCCTGGGTGCCGGCATCTGGAAGGGCTTCTGGGTGCTGGCCGTCCTCTCGATCCCGCGGCCGCTGCGCGTGATCCGAGGGTCCGTGCTGTCTGTGCGCGAGGAGCTGTACATCCTCGCCGCGCAGAGTCTGGGTGCGACCGACAACCGCGTCATGTTCCGGCACGTCCTGCCGAACGTGATGGCACCGATGATCGTCCTCATCTCCTACGCCGTCGCCGTCACCGTGGTGACGGAGGCGTCGCTCTCCTTCCTCGGTGTTGGCGCTCAGCCGCCGACTCCGTCATGGGGCGTGATGCTAACGGGTTCCGGGCAGGCGTACTTCCAGACGAACCCGCGTCTGGCGCTGCTCCCCGGGTTCGCTATCTCGAGCATGGTGTTCGCCGTCAACATGTTTGGCGACGCCCTCCGCGACGAGCTCGACCCCCGCATGCGAGGCACCTAGCCCGCAGTCGCAGATGCAACGCAGGGGCCCGCGCAAGCGGGCCTCTGCTGTTGGCGCGGTCGAGGCGGCCGTCGGGAACCCATCCCGCGAGTACGATGTGTCGCGTAGCCCGCGGAGGCGTCCATGCGACTGTTCGTCCAACTCCAGCCCGGCGAAGCGGTCGTGCTGACCGTGCGCCGGCATTGGTCCTTCCTCGCGCTACCGCTTGCCGTCACGCTCCTGCTGGCTCTCTTGCCGGTGGCAGTCCTGCTGAGCATCATTGGTACGACCGACTGGTCGACGAGCGTGGACCGGCCCTTGATGGGCCTCGTAGCCGTCATCCTGGTGATCGCCGCGGTCCGCGCGTACTTCATCTGGTACGCGTGGGTCCATGACATGTGGGTCGTGACCAATTAACGGTTGGTGGACGGGCAGAAGCGCCATTGGTTTAGCGAAGAGGTCTCGACGGCTGACCTGCAGCACGTGCAGGACGTCGCACTCGATCGTCATGGTTTCTTCGCGACCGTACTGAAGTTCGGTGACCTCCGAGTGCAGACGGCCGCGGAGGTCACCGACTTCCTCCTTCGAGGGATTCCAAAGCCCCAGGAAGTCCTCGCCGTCCTGGATCGGACGCGTGACGCGACCCGTCGAGAGTCTCCGCCCACGCTCTTGCCCGCGTTCGACTTGCCGTCTCGGCACGCGCCCGCGACGATGAACCGTGTGGCGAGCATCTCGGGGGTAGGGATGTCGATTCGCGGACCCAGTCCGAAGTTTGAGCGTGCGCCAGTCCGCACTCGATCGCGCGTGAGCTACGCCGCGCGGCCTTCTCCCGTGCGCCACCTCAGATGGATTCTTCCACTCGCGGCATTACTCGGTGCGGCGCTCTTCGTCTTCATGGCGACGACGCGCGTGCGCGGCCCTTCGACCGCAGCGGCGTCCGGGGACGAGATCAGGGCGGCGGGGGTGCAGGGGACCCGCCCGACCAAGAAGTTGCTTGCTGCGCGGGGGCCGGCGCCTCGCCTAGAACCCGCGAGCGCGGGAGCGTTGCCCGTGATTCCGGCGCGCGCGTACGTGCTGATCGACGAGGCGTCCGGTGCCATCCTCGCGGAGTCGGGTGGCACACGCCGTCTCCCTCCGGCCAGCGTGACCAAGATCGCGACCGCCATCCTGCTCCTCGAGCTGGGCCACCTCGATGACACCATCACGATCGATGCGGACTTCAGCACGCTCGCCCCCGACAGTTCGAGCATGGGACTGAGCGTCGGCGATCGATATTCGTTCCGCGACCTGCTGTATGGCCTCATGCTTCGTTCCGGGAACGATGCGGCGCTGGCGATTGCGCAGGCCGTCTCCGGCGACGAGGCGCGCTTCGTGAACACGATGAACGCATTGGCGGCACGCCTGGACCTCCCCGACACGCACTTCACCGACCCGCACGGCCTCGGTGGCCCCCAGCACTACACGTCCGCGCGCGACCTCGCGAGTCTCACACGGTACGGTTTCACGCTCCCCGGGTTCGCCGAGGTCGTCCGCACAACGCAGTGGGATACGCACGGGTCGGAGCGCACGGAACTCTGGAACTCCAACGTGTTCCTGTACATGTACGACGGAGCGGACGGCGTCAAGATCGGCTACACCGAGGAGGCGGACCGTACGCTCGTGGCGTCGGCGACGCGCGATGGGCGCCGCTTGATCGCGGTCGTGCTCGGCGACAGTTACGCCGCAACACACGCGAGCCAGTTGCTGGACTGGGGCTGGGCCTCCACCTGCTGGCCGACACCGGGCGGCATCTGCGAGCGCGTGAAGCCGAGGGGCTGACGAGGGCTAGTAGTACTGCCCAGCGATGATCGGCGTGGTGGACGGCGCGGTACGAGTCCCGTCCGGCTCGACCGTGACGGCGATCGTGTCGCCTCGAGTGAGGCGCACGGACACCGCCCAGGACCACGGACCTTCGCGGTCAGCGCCCACGACGCAGAGCGACTTCGGCGGCTGGCCCTCATGGATCAGCCAGACCTGGTAGACCTCGCTGTCCGGACGTGTGGGTAGTCCGCCGAGGCGGATGTTCGCGGTCGTGCCGTCGCCAACGCTGAGGTCGAAGAACGCGCTGCTGGTGGCGTTTCGCACCGCGAGTTGCTGCGGGGGCGGGCTGCCCCGGTCGAACACACCCGTGTATCCGAGGACGGCGAGGACGATGGCTGCGGCAGCAGCGCCGGACAACAGCCCGGGGATCCAGCGCCGGTTCTTAGGTCGTGCCACTGGCCGCGCCTCGAGCCGCGCGATATCCAGGGCGCGAGCACGCAGTTCCGGCGAAGGCTCCGCCTCTGGTGCCGCGGAGGCAAGGGCGAGTACCGCGGCGCGGGCGCTCGCGTACTCCTCGTGCCAGTGCTCCGCGAGGTGGGTCTCGATGGCGGCCCGCTCGTCCGCATCCAGCAGGCCCAGTACGTACGCGCCGGCGAGTTCAGCGACCTCGTCGCACGTGAGCGGGTTCACGAGGCGGCTCCGAGGCTGAGGGAGCCGCGCAGCGCTCGGATGGCGTGATGCATGCGGCTCTTCACTGTCCCCAGCGGCACGCCGATGCGCTCCACGATCTCACGGTGCGACAACTGGGCGAAGTACGCCAGTTCCACAGCCTCTCGATGCTCCGGCGACAGCGATTGGAGCGCGGTCCGTACGCGGTCGCCCTCCATCGAGGAGATCGCGGCATCCAAGAGGTCGACGGCATGCAGGTCGACGCGGTCGGGGACGGCGTCGCCGGACTCGCGCTGCCGGATGCGGACACGGACGGCCTCCACGGCGCGACGGTGGACGATGGTGAGCAGCAGGCCCTCGACGGAGCCACGGTCAGCGGAGAGACGGTCAGCCTGCCGCCAGAGGGCGCGGTAGCCCTCCTGCACGGCGTCCTCGGCCGCGACGACGGAGGCGCGCGATGAGGTCTTCCACGCCGCGCCACCTTCCGCCTCGCGCGCCGCACGGGCGCATCGAGCGGAATTGTAGGCCGGGGTGGCGGAGCGAGCGTCGGGCAGTTCCCCACCCGACGCTCGCACCACGGATCACGGTGTACGGCGTTGCTCCGTGATTCTTCAGTGGATGCGCGCTCGAGGCGGTACCCGCGGGGGGCGAGGTCCGACCACGCAGCGCGCTAGGGCTGAGGGCGACGAAATCGTCGACATAACGATCACCTCGCCTTCGGCCGATGCACGTAGTTCGCACAGGCGGAGCGATCGGTTTATTTCGAGTCGGAGGCTGCCCGAGGGCTAACGAGCGGCGGCGGCCGGGATCACGATCGGGACGCCGCTGGTGGGGTGAGGAAGCACTGCTACGTGTGGGCCGTACGCGGCCAGGATGTGTTCGGCAGTCACCACCTCGCGTGGGGCACCGGAGGCCAACACGCGGCTGTCGTGGAGCAGCACCATCCGGTCGCAGGACGCGGCCGCGCTCGTCAGGTCGTGGACGACGACGAGGATTCCTGCACCTTCCGAGGCCAGCGCGCGGAGCAGTTCGAACAGGGTCGCCTGCGCCTCGGCGTCCAGGTTCGCGCTCGGCTCGTCCAGGAGCAGCAGGCGGGCCTCCTGCGCGAGCGCACGTGCGATGAAGGCGCGGCGGCGCTCGCCCCCTGAGAGGGTCCCGAGAGGGCGCGGTGCGAGGGCATCACAGCCGGCGCGTCGCATCGCCTCGTTCACCGCTTCGTGGTCGTGCGCGGACGGGCGCCGGAGGAGACCAAGGTGGGGATACCGCCCGAGGGCCACGAGTCCTCTAACCGTCATGGTGGGGGGCGCCTCGGGGAGTTGCTCGACGACGGCCACGAGGCGCGCGCGCTCGCGTCGGTCGACTTCGTGGAGTGGTGTGCCGAGCAGTCGGACATCGCCCGAGGTGTGGCGCGCACCAGCGAGCGCGCGCAGCAGCGTGCTCTTCCCGGCGCCGTTCGGCCCGACGAGCCCGACGATCTCGCCCGCACGCACTTCGATGGCGATGTCGCGCACGATGTCGCGCTCGCCGATCCGGACAGTGACGCCCTCGGCATGCAGCAGCGTCGCGGAGACGGTCGAGGCGGTCACAGTGTCCACCGCCGGCGACGCCGCATCAGCAAGAGGAAGGCGGGCCCGCCGATGAATGCGGTGAGGATGCCCAGCGGGACTTCCTGCGGATCAATAATCGTCCTCGCGAAGGTGTCGATGAGCACCAAGAACGTTGCGCCGTAGATCAGGGAGAGCGCGAGCAGCCTTCGGAACCCGCCGCCCCACGCCAGACGCACGGCGTGCGGCACCATCAGCCCTACGAAGCCGATGATCCCCGCGACGGCGACAGCGGCCGCTGCCATCAGCGACGCGGCCGTCAGCACAATTACTTTCGTGCGCGCCACGTGCAGCCCGAGGTGCTCCGCCTGCTCTTCGTCCAGTTGAAGGACGTCGAGCGCCCTCGACGTGAGTGCGAGTACGGCCGCTCCTCCGAGCACGTACGGCAGCGCGAGGCCGACGCGAGTCCAGGTGGCGGTGTTCAGACCCCCGAAGATGAAGGCGAAGATCGGCTGCGCCTTCTCACCGCCCGTGAGCAGGATGAACGACGAGACCGCCGAACAGACGGCCGACAGCGCGACCCCCACGAGGATGAGCGAGACGCCGTCTACCTCCCCGCCGGAGCGCGCGAGCATGGTCACGAGTACCACAACGACCAGCGCCCCCGCGAACGCGCTCGCCGGCACCCACCCGAAGCCGTAGGAGTCCATCGGCAATGGCGAAACGATCGCGAGCGAGGCGCCGAGCGCCGCACCCGAGGCGATGCCGAGCAGGAACGGGTCGGCGAGCGGGTTGCGGAACACGCCTTGGTACGCCGCGCCGGAGCCGGACAGTGCAGCGCCCACGAGTACTGCCGCGGTCACCCTCGGCAGGCGCACGTCAAAGATGATCCGCTCCCATGTCGCGGGTGCGTCCGGGTGCAGCGTGACCCACGGCAACCGGTCGAGAATGAACGCAACGGTCGTCCCCACGGGGATGGGCGCCGCACCTCGTGTCAGCGCCAGCACGCAGGCGAGTGCGAGGAGCGCCAGTCCGAGGGCAACCGGGCCGAGTGCGCGCGCGAAGGATGCCGCGCGTGCCAGCGGCGGCGTGCCGGTCGTCCGCGCAGACTCGATGTTGGGTGTGGCCACGTCGCCTATTCCATCGCTGCGAGCGGGCGCATGTCTTCGACGCTGAGCGGTGCGCCGCCGTGGAGCGCGCGCAGGCGGTTGATGCGGTCGGCCAGCGGCGGATGCGTGGAGAACAGGCTGCTCGCGCGCTCCTCGAACTTCTTGATCGGGTTGGCGATGTAGAGGTGCTGCGTGGCGCGGTTCGCGACCTCGAGTACCTCGCGGTCGGTGCCGATCTTCCACAGCGCGCCCTCGAGCCCCGCGGGGTTGCGCGTGAACTCGACGGCGGTCGCGTCAGCGAGGTACTCGCGCTGACGGCTCACGGAGAGCTGGACGAGCCTCGCCGCGATCGGCGCGAGCACGGCGAGGACGAGCGCCAGCACCATCATCAGTGCCTGCAGGCCGCCTCCGCCGCTGTCGCGGTTGCTGCTTCGCCGCCGGCCGCCACCCCACATCATCGAGCGCAGCAGGACATCTGCGAGCAGCGCGATGCCACCGACGAGGACGCCCACCAGCAGCGCGAAGCGGATGTCTAGGTTGCGGACGTGGCCCAACTCGTGGCCGATTACGCCCTGCAACTCCTCGCGGTCAAGGCGGTCGAGTAGGCCGGTGGTGACGGCGATCGAGGCGTGCTGCGGGCTTCGCCCCGTCGCGAAGGCGTTGAGTGCTGTGTCCTCGATGACGTACACACTCGGCATCGGCAGGTCGGCCGCGATGGCCATCTCTTGCACCACGTTTATCAGCACGGGGTGTGCCTCGGCGGTCGCGGGATGTGCTCGCGAGGCGGCCAGCACCATCTTCGCGCCGCCGTAGTAGGTGACAAGGCCGGAGACGAGCGCCGCGATGCCCGCGAACACCGTAGTGCCGATCGCGGCGATGGGATCGCCGAGCCACGCGAACCCGACGACGAACCCGAAGCCGAGGAAGAGAAGGGTCGCGACGAACAGCAACAGCGCCGACTTTTGTCGGTTCGCCGCCGCCTGTGCGTAGAACGTGGTCGCTGCCATCGGCCGCCCTCGATGCCTGCCTGCGGAGGCTAGCGGAGGCGAACCTCAGGAACCTGACTCGCCTCGTCAGGTGCGTCGAAGAAGTCACGCGTAGTGAAGCCGAACATCCCGGCGAAGATCAGCGCGGGGAACGTCCCGATGCCCTCGTTGTAGTCGCGCACGGTCGCATTGAAGTGCTGGCGGGAGAACGCGATCTGGTTCTCCGTGGTGGTCAGTTCCTCCTGGAGCTTCAAGACGTTCTCGTTCGCCTTGAGGTCCGGGTATGCCTCCATAACAGCGAACAATGAGCGGAGCGTCCCCGTCAGCGCGTTCTCAGCCTGTGCTTGGGCGGCGGTGCTTTGCGCGCCCACCGACACTGCGTTCGCGCGGGCGTCGGTCACGCGCTGCAGTGTGTCCTGCTCGTGCTCCATGTAGCCCTTGACGGAGTTCACGAGGTTCGGGATGAGGTCCCAGCGGCGCTTCAGCTGCACCTCGATCTGGGCCCAGGCTTCGTCGACGCGCAGGCGCTTCCGGATGAGCCCGTTGTAGATGGAGATGACGACGCCCGCGAGGAGCACGAGGACGACGACACCGATGATGAAAGGCAGCATGTCGCGGCTTTCTGGCGCCCCACTCGGGCCTCCAGTCTCAGGATAACGGGTCGCGCGGGCGGGAGCCGCTAGAGCGGGAAGCGGCGGCGTTCGTCAGCGAAGCCGCGTTTGGCAGCGTCCGAGGCGGGTCCGGCGACGCGCCGGAACGCCTCGACCATCGCGTGCGCTTCAGGGGTGAGGGTGGAGCCGCCACCGGTCGTGCCGCCGGAGCCGGACTCCAGCAGGGGGATGCCAGCGGCGGCTTCCATCTCGCGCAGTTTCTTCCACGCGGTGCGCACGGGGAGGTTGAGCGCCTCCGCGGCGGCGGCGACCGAGCCGCGCTCAGCGATGGCCTCGAGAAGTTGGGCGCGATACTCGGACAGGACGACTTCGTCGCCGCGTTCCAGCCACACCTTCACGTGGAGGCGCAGAGGGTCAGGTTGCGAGGACGCTGAGGACTGAGACTTCGGCATCTGCCACCGCCCGCCCGCCCGTGGTACCGTCTTGCACGATTGTACAAGACGTTCGCGCACGAGATTTCGCTTCGGAGTATGACCATGTCGCGCACGTCGCTCGCTCAGATGATCGGTGCCGCCGGTGTTGTCGTCGCCGCGTTCGCCCTCGTCGCCTATGGTGGCAATACGGAACCGGCCGCGGCTCCCGTTGCCTCCGTTGCGGCCCAGACGCTCACCGCGACGCCGATGCCTCCGAAGCCCGATCGGCCCGACATGATCCTCGCGACCACGACCAGCACGCAGGATAGCGGACTGCTCGATGTCCTCGTGCCGGCGTTCCAGAAGGCGACCGGCTATCAGGTAAAGGTGATCGCCGTCGGCTCCGGCGCCGCGATGCAGATGGGCGAACGAGGCGACGCGGATGTGCTGCTCGTGCACTCGCCGGCGGCCGAGGAGAAATCCGTCGCGGACGGCTTCGGCGTCGAGCGCACGCTGGTCATGCACAACGACTTCGTCGTCATCGGTCCCGCCGCAGATCCTGCCGCGCTCAAGGGTTCGAAGACCGTCGCCGAGGTGATGAAGAAGATCGCGGACAAGAAGGCGACGTTCATCAGCCGAGGCGATAACTCCGGGACAGACGTGCTGGAGAAGAATCTGTGGAAGGCCGGGAGCGTGGCCGCTCCGAAGGGCCAGTCCTGGTACCTCGAGACCGGTCAGGGGATGGGTGCCACGCTGACCGTGGCCCGCGAGAAGCAGGGGTATACGGTGACCGACCGCGCGACGCTCCTCGCGTTCACGGGAAAGACTGACCTGCCCATCTTGCTCGAGGGCGACCCCGCACTGCTGAACGTCTACCACGTCATTGTGCTCAACCCGGCGAAGTTGAAGAAGACCAACACCGAGGGCGGGCGTGCCTTCAAGGACTTCTTGGTGAACGCGGAGACGCAGAAGATGATTGGTGACTTCGGCAAGGAGAAGTACGGTCAGGCCCTCTTCTTCGCTGACGCCGGGAAGCCGAACCCGCTGGGGCGCTAGTGGATCTGTTGCTTGAGGCACTCCGTGAGGCGGTACGACTCCTTCGCACCGGAGACGGGGATGTCTACTCGATCACGCTGCGCACTGCGCTCATCACCGGGGCGTCGACGCTGGTCGCCGCGCTGGTCGGACTGCCCGTCGGCCTCGGCATCGCCCTCGGACGGTTCCCTGGGCAGCGAGTGCTGCTCGCGATTGCGAATGCGGGCACGGGGATGCCACCGGTGGTCGCAGGCCTTTTCGTCGCGATTCTGCTCTGGCGCTCGGGGCCGTTGGGCGCCCTCGGCCTGATCTACACGCCGTGGGCGATGGTGATCGCGCAGGCGCTGATCGCGACGCCGCTCGTGGTGTCGTTTGCGGCGGCGGGGGTGATGGCGCTCCCGCCCTCGCTCCATCTCCAGGTGCGCGCGATGGGTGCTGGCGCGGTGTCCTATGTCTGGCTGATCGCCCGCGAGGCACGCCTCGCGCTCTTCGTCGCCGTGATGGCGGGCTTCGGTGGCGTGGTCTCCGAGGTGGGCGCGGCAATGATGGTGGGCGGCAACCTCTCCGGCGAGACGCGCGTGCTGACGACCGCCGCCGTGCTGGAGGTGAACCGAGGCAACTTTGGTACCGCGCTCGCGCTCGGCCTCATCCTGCTGATGCTCGTCGTACTGGTGAGCGTTGCGCTCACGACGGCGCAGGCGCGGGTGCGCCGCCGATGACCTCGATCACCGCGGCACCTGCCCTCGAACTGCGCGGAGTGCGCGTCCGCCGAGGCGGCCGCGATGTCCTCGATGTCCCCCACCTGACGGTGGCGTCCGGCGAGACGGTGGCGATCCTCGGCCCGAACGGGGCGGGGAAGAGTACGTTGATGCTCGCGGCCGCGCTGCTGCTGCCTGCGGAGGGCGCGATCACCATCCTCGGCGAGGCGGCGCATCGAGGGACCCACGTCTGGCTCCGACGTCAGACGGCCACGGTCTTCCAGGATGCGGCGCTGTTCGACATGACCGTGCGCGGCAACATCGAGGTGGCACTCGCGATGCACGGCGTCCCCCGCGCGACTCGCCGCGCGCGTGCCGGCGAGTGGCTGGGGCGCCTAGGGGTGGCTCACCTCGCTGAGCAGCGCGGGCACGCCGTCTCGGGCGGCGAGGCGCAGCGTGTCAGCCTCGCGCGGGCGTTTGCCGTGCGGCCTCGACTGCTGTTCCTCGACGAACCGTTTTCAGGCGTTGACCACGCGACACGCGCGGCGCTCACGGGCGACCTGCGCGCGCTCCTCGCCGCCGAGGGCACGGCGGCGCTCATTGCCACGCACGACCATTCGGAGGTCTTATTGCTCGCCGACCGCGTCGTCCTGCTCGATGCCGGCCGACCGTTGCAGATCGGCCCGGTTGCTGAGGTGCTGGCGCGCCCCGAGAGCGAGGCTGCCGCACGCTTCCTCGGCTTCTCCGTGCTCGGGCCCGGAGGCTGCGCGCTCCTCGGCCTGCAGGGTGCCGATGGCACAACACGTGCAGCCGTGGCGCCCGAGGTGGCGCGCCTCGATGTGGCAGGGACGCCAGGTGTGGTGCGTCGTGCGGAGGCTGGTGGCGGTGCTGGGCGACTAATCGTGGAACTCGCGTCGGGCGACACGCTGGCGGTCGCGCTGGCCGTCGAGGCTCTACGTGCGCTTTCGCTGGCCGTGGGACAGGAGACGCGGGTGGCCGTCGACGCGGGGCGCGTCGTCTGGCTCGCGCGCTGATCGGGCCGCCGCCCTATCCTCGGCGGTGGAGGCCACGATGATTGAGGAGCCCCGCGACGAGGCGCTGGATGACGACGAGCCGCTGCAAAAGCACGGCCCGGTCGAGCAGCCCGTCGGCAAGTGGACCGGCCTCTTCCCGAAGAAGCACCCGCTCGTCCTCGTGAACACCGGGGACGGCAAGGGGAAGACCACGGCCGCCCTCGGCATCACTATGCGGGCCTGGGGGCGGGGCTGGAACATCTGCTGGCTGCAGTTCATCAAGAAGAAGGACTCGCACTACGGCGAGACCTACGCCGCACAGCGCATGGGCATCGAGATGATCGCTCTGGGCGACGGGTTCACGTGGCTGTCCGAGAACATCGAGCACGACATCAAGATGGCGACCGAGGCGTGGGCACTGGCGCGCGAGAAGATCATGTCGGCCGAGTTCGACCTCGTCGTCCTCGATGAGATCACCTACCCCATCACGTACGAGTGGCTCAACGTCCACGAGGTGATCGAGACGCTGCGCAACCGTCCGAAGGATGTCGACATTATCATCACCGGCCGCGCTGCCCACCCACTGCTCCAGGAGTTCGCGGACACCGTGACCGAGATGACCGAGGTCAAGCACGCCTTCCAATCCGGCATCAAGGCGCAGCCCGGCATCGACTACTAGGTGTCATTCGCACCAGCAGGTAGGGCCTCTGTTGTCGAGGTTTTTCTCGTCGCGCTCAGGCTCGGGCTGACCTCGTTCGGCGGGCCGGTCGCGCACCTCGGCTATTTTCGCCACGAGTACGTCGAACGGCGGCGCTGGCTGACGGACGCCGAATACGCCGACACGGTCGTGCTCTGTCAGGCGCTTCCCGGGCCAGCGAGTTCCCAGACCGGCATCGCGATCGGTACGGCGCGCGCGGGCTATCTCGGCGGCCTCGCCGCGTGGGTCGGGTTCACGCTGCCCTCGGCAGTTGCGATGACCCTGTTCGCGTTACTGCTGGGTGACAACGAGGTGGCGACGTCAGGCTGGGTACAGGGGCTGCTGATTGCGGCGGTCGCTGTGGTCGCGCAGGCGGTGTGGGGCATGTCGCGGTCGCTCACGCCCGACCTCGAACGGCTCGTGCTCGCGCTGATCGCTGGCGTGACGCTCACGCTGGTGCCGCACGCAGCGATGCAGGTGGCGGTGCTGGCGGTGGTCGGGGGGTACGGCTGGCTGCGCTGGCGGCACCTCGATGTTGCCTCGCCGACAGTCGTGCCGCTCGAGGCCCGATACCGCCGGCTGGCGCCGATCTGGCTGGGGGCGCTGGTGGTATTGCTCGTTGGGCTCAGCATCGGGCGTGCCGTGACCGCCGATGACAGCCTCGTGGCGCTCGCCGAAGTGAGCGCGCGGTCGGGGGCGCTGGTCTTTGGCGGCGGGCACGTGGTGCTGCCGCTGCTCGAGGAAGGCGTCGTCCCTCGATGGCTCACGGCGGACGAGCTCCTCGCCGGTTACGGGGCGGCACAGGCGGTGCCGGGGCCGCTGTTCACCTTCTCAGCGTACCTCGGCGCGAAGGCGGCAGGCGTTGGCGGCGCGGTCATCGCGCTGATCGCGATCTTCGCGCCTTCGCTGCTGCTGGTGTGGGGCGTCGGGCCGTACTGGGGCAGCCTGCGCGCCCGGCCATCGGTGCGTGCTGGGCTGCGAGGCGTGAACGCGGGCGTCGTCGGGCTGCTGGCAGCGACGCTCTACTCGCCCGTGATCACGAGCGCGATCGGCGGCATCGAGGATGTCGCGCTCGCCCTCGTATGCGGCGCGCTGCTCATCGTGTGGAAACGACCGTCGTGGCTGGTGGTATTGATCGCGGCCGCTGGTGGGGCGCTCCTCGGGTTGTGAGGATCAGACGGTCGCGCGTGGCGCGTGGACGAGTCGCAGCACCGTCCAGCCGAGGACGCCCGCGACGAGCGAGGCGGCGAGGATGCCGAGCTTCGCGTCGGTCAGCAGTTGGGCATCCTCGAAGGAGAGTCCCGCGACGAATAGGGCGACCGTGAACCCGATGCCGGCGACGACCCCCAGGCCGAGGATCGATCCCCACCCCACGCCCTCCGGCAAGCGTGCGCCGAACGCGACCGCGACGCGGATCGCGATCAGAATGCCCAACGGCTTACCGAGGATCAGCCCGAGGAATATGCCGTGGGCGACAGGTGCTCGCAGTGCCTCGCCGAGGATACCTGCGTCCACGGCGACTCCGGCGTTCGCGAACGCGAAGAGCGGCGCGATCAGGAACGTGGATACCGGGCCGAGTGCTTTCTCCAGCCGCTCGAGCGGTGATGCTTCTGCGGGCACCTCGATCGCGCCGACCGGACGTCGCGCCTGCCACGGCGTCAGGAGGCCGAGCGCGACGCCAAAGATCGTCGGGTGGATGCCGGACTCGAGGGTGGCCACCCATCCGACGACACCGAGTGCGACATACACCGGGAGGTACCAGACGCCGGCCCGCCTTAGGACATAGCAGAGCAGGAGGATCGCCCCCGCGAGGGCGAGGGCGCCGAGCGCGAGCCCGTCCGAGTAGAAGATCGCGATGATCAGGATCCCGCCGATGTCGTCCGTGATCGCGAGCGCAAGCAGCATCATCTTGAGCGCGAACGGCACGCGCGAGCCAGCGAGCATGAGCACGCCGAGCGCGAACGCGATGTCCGTGGCAACGGGGACGCCCCAACCCTGGCTGCCCGGGCCGCCTCGGAGCATGGCGACGTAGATCAGGGCGGGGAGCGCCATGCCGCCAATTGCTCCGGCGATCGGGATGACGGCCCGACGGAAGTGCGCGAGTTCCCCGGCAACCACTTCGCGCTTGACCTCGAGGCCGACGACGAAGAAGAACACCGTCATCAGTGCGTCGCTCAGCCAGAAGTGGACGTTCTCGTCGATGCTCCACACGCCGAGGTCGATCCGGATGTGCTGATCGAGGAGGTGGTGGTAGCCCTCGGCCCAGGGGGAGTTCGCCCAGCCGAGCGCGAGCGCGAGTCCGCCCAGGAGGACGATGCCACCAGACGTTTCGGTCGCGATGAACCGCTGGACGGGACTCCGGATCAGGCGGACTGCTGTCCGTCGCGCGCGGGGGGTTGGTGCCGAGTCTTGCATCGAGATCCTCAGCCCTAGGGCGCGTCACGCTGGACTCGAGTCGGCGCTCAGAATACCCCAGGCTCGGGGAGCGGCCTGCCGCGACGCTCTGAGGCGCGCGAACCTCGGCCCGGCGATGAGTCCGAGCATTTCGCACAATTTTTGATTGAATTGGTGAGATTCGTTCGTTTTAGTAGTTGCTCGCAACGCTGTGCGGCTGACAATTGTGAGCCGGAGCGGCTTTCGAAGGGAACGAGACAGATGCGTAGTTCAGCACGCCGGACGACTGCAATCCTTGGCACGGCGGTGGCAGCGTTCGCGCTCCTCCTGACCGCATGCGGCACCGACGAGACTGCAGCGCCCACGGCGACGGCCTCGGCCCAGAACACAGCCACGGCCGCTGCCACGCAGGCCGCGGCGGCCGGTGTCACCGTCACCGACCTCATGGGCCGCAAGGTCACGGTCGCGAAGACCCCGACGAAGATCGTGACCACCAGCCCGTCCGCTCTCGAAATGCTCTACGCCGCTGGCGGCACCGCCATCGCGCGGTCGAGCACGGCGGCCGCGCCCGGGATCGACACCAGCAAAATGACGGACATCGGCTCGGCCTACCAGCCGAACTTCGAGGCCATCCTGAAGTTGCAGCCAGACCTCGTGGTCGCGGACGCGTCCGCGCAGGCTCCGCTTGCCGGGCAGTTCGAGGCGCAGCTGAAGGGCGTGCCGGTCGTCTTCGTGGGCGCGGTGAAGTACGCCGACGTCGCGACCTCGATTCGGATGCTCGGCCTCGTGACCGGCACCGCGGAGAAGGCGAAGACTTCCGCCGACGCGATCGACGCGACCGCCAAGCAGGTGGGCGACGCCGTGAAGGGCAAGACCGCGACGAAGACACTTGTCGTGGTCGCAGGCCGCGATGGCCAGTTGTCCGCAGCGCTGAACGACTCGTTCATCGGCGACATGGTCAAGATCGCCGGAGCGCAGAACATCGCGGCGGAGTTGAAGCAGTCCGGCCAGGTGCCGGGGTACGCGACGATCTCGCTGGAGACGGCGTTCAAGGACAACCCGGACGTACTGCTGGTGATCGTCCCCGGGAATACGCCGGGTCCCTCGATCAGCAGCATCGTCGCGCGCACGTTCCCCACCCTGAACGCGGTGAAGAACAAGCGAGTCCACGAGATCAGTCTCGATTTCTTCCTGCAGGCACCCGGGCCTCGTGCGGCCGATGGCTTGAAGGAACTCGTGACGTTCATCCAGCCTGACGTGAAACTCGGCGCTGCGGTCGCCCCCGGCTACTAGCCGAGGCGTCTTCGTCGTCGAGCCGGGCCGGAGCGATGTCGCCCCGGCCCGGCTGTTTTCCCGGCCTGACCGCCTAGACTTCGCCTATGTCCCTCACCGCAGCGATACCCGACCGCCGAGTCCGTGCCACCGCCGCGGTCGTGGTCGCGGCGGTGCTGGTTGTCCTCTCGGTGGTGTTTGCCTGCGCGGTGGGCGCGGTGCATATCCCCCCGGGCGATGTCATCGATGGCCTGTTCGACCGCTCCGACCCGGTGACGCGACAGATCGTGTGGCAGATCCGCTTCCCGAGGGCGCTAGTCGCGGCTCTGGTGGGTGCGAACCTCGGCATTGCGGGCGTCCTACTGCAGGGGATCACGCGCAACCCGCTGGGCGATCCGCACATCCTCGGCTTCTCCGCGGGCGCGGGCGTCGCCGCTGTCGGCCTGCTGCGCATTGCACCCGAGGTGCCCCTGGCGCTGGTCCCGGCGGCGGCATTCGGCGGCGCGCTTGCCTCGGCGGCGCTCGTCTATGCGCTCGCGTGGCGTGGGGGGATCTCGCCGGTGCGGTTCGCGCTCGCGGGTGTCGCCGTCGCGGCGCTGTTCACCGCGCTCTCGACGGCGCTGATCGCCACTTCGAAGTTGTTCACGCAGGCCGCGCTGGCATTCCTCGCTGGGGGGCTCTACCAGCGAGGCTGGGAACACGTCCACCAGGTCTGGCCGTACACGCTTGTTGGTGGGGTGATCGCGCTCATCGTGGCGGACTCGCTCAACGTGCTCGCGCTGGGCGATGACGTGGCGCGTGGCCTCGGGATGCGCGTCGAGCGCACGAGGGCGCTGCTCGCGGCGCTGGCGGCGGTGCTCACGGGCGCCGCGGTCGCCGTCGCTGGCCTCGTCGCGTTCGTTGGCCTCGTCGTACCCCACATCGCGCGGTTGCTGGTGGGGAGCGATCAGCGCGTCGTGCTGCCGCTCTCGGCCCTGCTGGGGGCGCTGCTGCTCGTGCTGTCAGACTCGGTCGCGAGGGTGGTGGTAGCGCCCGGCGAGATCCCGGTGGGCATCATCACGGCGATCGTGGGTGCCCCAGTGCTGCTGATCCTGCTCCGGACGCGCACGTGATCGAGGGCACGCCGCTACTCGAGGTGCGCGACCTGCGCCATGCCTTCGGGGGTACGCCGGTGCTGCGCGGCGCCTCGATCGCGCTGCACGCCGGTGAGATGACGGCGATCATCGGGCCGAACGGGTCCGGGAAGTCGACGCTGCTGCGGATCGCCGGACGCCTCCTCAAGCCGCAGGCCGGGGAGGCGCGCTTCGACGGCCACAACGCTTGGTCGATCCCACCTCGGGAATTCGCCCGGCGTGTAGCCTTCCTTCCCCAGGCACCAGAGGCCCCTGCCGACCTCGCAGTAGGCGAGCTCGTCGCACGCGGTCGCCACCCGCATCGCGGCCTGCTTGGCGCGTCGAGTGCCCGCGATCGCGAGGCCATCGAGCGCGCCCTCACGCTGGCCGGCGTCGAAGGGTTGCGGTACCGCACGGTGGCGACGCTCTCGGGTGGTGAGCGGCAGCGAGCGTGGGTCGCCCTCGCACTGGCTCAGGAGCCGGATGTGCTGCTCCTGGATGAGCCGACGACCTACCTCGATATCGGCCACCAGGTCGAACTGCTCTCGCTGCTGAGGCGGCTGAACGAAGAGCAGGGCCTCACCGTGCTGATGGTGATGCACGACCTCCCGCAGGCCGCGCATTACGCGCGCCGGCTCGTCGCCATTCGTGCTGGCGAAGTCGTGGCTGACGGCTCACCTGCCGAAGTCCTGACAGAGGCGCAAGTGGAAGCAGTGTTCGGGGTGGCGGTGCGCGTCTATCTGGACCCCGAGTCCGGTGTGCCAGTGGTGGCGCCGGTCGGCCGCTAGTTGGTGGGTTGAGCGCGCAAGCACTAGTAAGAGCACTCTTCGTATGCCCCTACTTTCTTCGCCCACGGCGCAACGTAGGACGGACGTTCCCAGAAAATTGTTGAGACTTGCTCCTGAGATTCGATACACCTAATCTCAGAATCAAGGTTAGACTGGCCTTGATCGAAGGTCGGCGATGCCGCGCACCGAGATGTGATCTCTCCATGTTGTTCTCCTTCCTCGTCACCGTCCGCGAAGGCGTCGAGATCTCCCTCGTGGTCGCGATCGTGCTCGGCTACCTCGCGAGGACCGGTAACCGCCAGCACTTCCGTCCCATCTGGATTGGCGTCGGCGCCGCCGCTGCCGTCGCGGTCGCCTTTGGCGCCGTCCTTCACTTCACCGCCTCTGGACTCTCCGGTGCCGCCCTCGAGGCCTTCGAGGGCCTGACGATGCTTAGCGCGGTCATCGTCCTTACGTGGATGGTGTTCTGGATGCGGAAGCAGTCGGCGAGCCTCGGCCGTGCGCTTCGCGAGGAAGTCGATGCGGCCGTCGCAGGCGGATCGCTGGTCGCGCTGGTAGGTCTCGCGTTCTCCGTCGTGATCCGCGAGGGGTTCGAAACGGTGCTCTTCTTATTCGCCGGTTCGACGGCTGCCCGTTCGGATGCGGCGGTGGGATTCCTCGGTGGCGGCGTCCTCGGGTTCGCTGTCGCCGGCGTCGTGGGATACGTGGTCTATCGCGGCGCACACCGCCTGCCGCTGAAGCAGTTCTTCGCGGTGTCTGGGATCGTTGTTGTGGTGCTGGCGGCTGGTCTGCTCTCGAATGGGCTCGCTGAACTGATGGAGTCAGGGCTCATCCCGCGCCTCGGGCCGCGTCCCTGGGACACCGATGGCCTGATCCCGGCGGCGAGTGTCCTCGGCCGGTTCCTACACACGCTGGTCGGGTATGACCCGGCTCCGACTGTCGGGCAAGTCGTTGCCTACTTCGGTTACGTCTTCTCCTGCCTCTGGGTGCTGCTCTTCGTGGGTCAGGACCAATCCACCGCGGCGCCTCGTTGGCCCGAGCGGACTCGCGTCTCGAACTAGTCCCGTGAGCCAGCGCCTGGTTGGGCCCGGAAGGAATCATCATGTCTGCGCAACTCGTCCGATGGAATGCACAGGGTGTGCTGGCCTTGGCCGCTGGAGCTGCGCTCATCCTCGGATGCGCGAGCGGCAAGGGTGAACGGCGCACCATCGCCATCAGTGCGAACAGCGAGGCCTGCACGCCAGCGCGCATCGAAGTGAAGTCGGGCGAACGCGTCGCGTTCGAGGTGAAGAACGAGTCCACCGACGACCGCGAGTTTGAGGGCATCGACGGGACCAAGATCGACGAGGTGCTCGTCCCGGCGGGCCGCACACGCACGATTAACTACACCGTGCAAGAGTCGACGACCCCACTCAAAGTGAAGTGTTACATCCCGGGCGGCCCGACGACCCTGATTGAGCTCGTCGTTACCGGCAAGGTGGAGGCGACGGGTGGTAAGGATGTCAACGACGAAGGAGAGCGCGCCTTCAAGACCAAGAGATCCCCGAAGGCAACGGTGAATGTCCGGCTCGACTCCTTTTCCGTGAAGCCGGACCAGGCATCGGTCGCGGCCGGCCCGATCAAGTTCGTCGCCACGAACGACCACGCGAAGGACATCCACGAACTCGCGGTGCTACGCGTCCGCGAGGACGGCTCCCTCCAGAACACCGGCGAGATCGAGGACATCGATCCGCGGAAGTCGGGCGAGGTCGTCCTTGACCTCCCTAAGGGGAAGTACCAGCTGGCCTGTCTCATTACCCCCGGCGAGGCGGGCAGCACCGTCCACCACTACAAGACGGGGATGCGCGTGGACTTCGAAGTCCGCTGAGCACCGGTCGCCGATTCTGACGCGGTCTTCGTGAAGCCGCCGGCCTCCCCGCGATACGATGCGTCTACGCCTTCGTAGCTCAGGGGATAGAGCAGCGGCCTTCTAATCCGCCGGTCGGATGTTCGAATCATCCCGGGGGCACCATTCCGCAGATACGAATCCGGCAATCGGCCGGTCACCGGATCGCCCTCCGGTCCACGGAGCGGGCCATTACGGAACAGGGTCGCGCAGACGCCTCAGGAAGATGGCAGATGCGAAAGGCAATCGCGAATGTGTGACCCCGAGCACACCAGCCGCCCTTCACTGAGAGCGATCTTCTCGAACTGGAACGAGTACGACGCACCGTTTGCGACGAAGGTAGGGCTCGCACTCCGCAACTACTGGATCCGCGTGAGATACGCCCGCGCGTGCTGTGGCAACAATGGTGAGCCTGGCTGCTGACAGGCCTGAATCCAGCGCCCAGTTTGGACGCGCACTACCCCCGATGCCCCGCACAAGACTCCGAGCCACGGGGTGCAAACCCGCGCTGACGCGCGCCACCGCGATCGCAGGCTCCTCTCTCAACGTAGGAGACGTCCGTGTCGGCGCGACGAGCCCCCTGGCTTTCTCGTACTGGTTGCCGATCGGCGAGCCGATTCGGACCGAGAAAGCACCCTACCTTGCGGCCCGTTGCGAGCGCCTCCTGTGCCTCATCAGGATGAGCCAGACCGCTCCGATCGTGAGGAGAACGGCCGCTAACGGTGCGGAAATGAATGGGCTCTCGAGAACGGCGATTGTCGGTTTCCCGAAGTAGTGCTTCACGGCGACCATCGTCGTCATTGTCCGCAGTATCTCAGACATGGAAAACGACTCGACCTCGCCGACAGCTAGGACATACTTGCCGGCATTGTCTGGGCTCGAAACGACGACGTCGTAATGTCCTGACGGCACTTCCTGGCGGTACTCCGGCCCCATGAGGTAGCGATCGCCGCCAAACGGTTCGTCGAACGCCGTCCACGCCTCCGCCCCTGGCAGAACCACCGCCCATGGTTGGCCATCCTTGACGATGGTGAGCGTGTAGTCCTCGGTCACACCGGAGATGGCCGGAACGAGAACGTTTAGATACAACGGAAACGATGCGTCCGACGCAATGTGGTAGGTGTCAGGCTGGCCTTTGAGCTCAGCGTAGTAGGCCTTCGAAATCGTCGGATCGGTGACATCGATACTGCTCGTCGCGCGGGGAACGATGGGTTGGTGCGCGGCCACCGGATCCACAAGCACGATCATGCTGATCGCCATCGCGGCGAACGCCAAGATGAGTACCTGGTGGATCCGGGTGAGTCGCTTCACTTGGCCTTCACAGAACCGCGCTGCCATGACAGCGGTCGAATCGACTCGCATCCGAGCGAGAGATGCGCCGAAGCGACTCCGCGCTCTAAACGGTGCGACGCGGCCAGAAACTCAGCGCTGAACCACGCACGCCACATTGCTACGACCACGTCCCAACTATATCGCTCCCGAGGGCACCATTCGGCAGATACGAATCCGGCAGTCTGCCGGTCCCTCGACGGCCCTCCGGTCCACGGAGCGGGCCATGACGGAACAGGGCCGCGCAAGATTCATAGCCTCATTGGCTGTGAAGTGATGGCGACTCCGAATCCGCTCGGGTCGCCAAAACCGTCTCGAAAGAGCCGTCCTCACGGGCGGCTTCTTCGTTTCTGGGGCAATTCGGAGGGCGCATCAAGGCCACGCGGCTGCGCCGTCGCCTGCGGCGAGCCTTGACCGGCTCTTGTCCTCGCTAGTCCCCCAACCGCACCTCTATCAAACATCCGCCGTGTCGATCGTCAAGCGCGTAATATCGCGACACCGGAGGTCGTGTGTCGATCGAACCAGCCGCGTCCCCTCCCGACTGCCCTGCGTGCGGTCATTCGATGGTCCGGGCGTTCACGCCAGGTGACTCAAATGGCGGCCGGGGATTTTGGCGATGTCCCGAGTGGCCACGCTGCGACGGGCTGATAGATCCGTCTGCTGCGCACCCGCGGCCCCCAGACCTGGAGGCACGCCAGCTCAAAGGCTCGCGGTCGCTCTTGAACCGGATCAAACCGTCGCCAGCGACACCTAACGAGCGGCTTGCTGAGATTCAATCTCGGAGCCCGATGGCGTACGAGCGGTGGACTCCGGCAGAGGAGGCCCAATTGCTCGCGCTGGCGGAGCAGGGAACCTCCATTGCCGATATCGCAGCCCGGCTCAAGCGCCAGCCTTCCGCGATTCAGTCGCGCCTGACCAAGCTCGACGAACGCCCTTCCGCATCACCCTCGAAGCCCCGTGTCCCTCAGCCGTCGGTGCCACCTGTCGAAGAGACCCCTGATCTTGGCCGTGCGGAAGGCCCAGTTGCGGCTGATAGGTCCTATTACCGGCTCTCTCAGATCACGCGACGTATTGGGGAACTTCTGGCTCCGGCAGTCCAGTCCGAGTTCTGGCTACGAGCTGAGATAGGATCCGGCACAGAGCGAAACGGAGCCTTCTACGGTGAACTTATCGAAACCGACCGCGAGGGGAAGCAGATCGCTCGCCTGAGTTGCAGGATTTGGCGCGATGACCTAACGACGATCAAGCGCCGATTTGCTGACGCGGGGCTCGATGTCGATCTGAGGGACGGAACAGCGATCGGCGCGCGCTGCGCCGTGCAATACGACGGTCGATACGGACTTTCGCTCCGCATCGTCGAGATGGATCCGGCGTTCGCGATCGGTGAACTCGAACTTCGCCGGCGCATGATCATCGACCGCCTCACTCGGGAGCACCTGCTCGGTGCGAATCGTTTGCGTCCTATCGGGTTGCTGCCAATGCGCATTGGTGTGGTGGCGAGTCGCACCAGTGCGGGCTTCGCCGACTTCATGAAGACGCTCACTATGAGCGGATTCGCGTTCAAGATATTTGTCGCCGACGCCCTGATGCAGGGTCCCCAGACGCAATTTCAGGTTCAACGTGCCCTCGACGTGTGTGCTGGCCTGCAGGTCGACCTGATCGCACTAATTCGCGGAGGCGGGTCAAAGACCGATCTTGCCTCGCTAGACAACGAGTTGATCGCACGTCGCATCGCCGGGTCGCCGATCGCAGTCTGGACGGGAATCGGGCACGAAACCGATTCGTCAGTTCTTGACTTTGTAGCGGCGCAAGCACACAAGACGCCTTCCGCCCTTGCTGAAGCACTGGTCCAACGGCTCAAGACTGTTGAGGAGCACAGCCATCGAGCCGACCGGCAAATACGAGCAGTCTGGGGACTGCGGTTCGGCATCGAAATCGGCAACGTTCGCAGATCGCGCGTTGGCTTGTCGCAAGGGACCCGGAAGCTCATCGAAATCACGCAGGAGCAACTTGAAGGGCAGAAGTCCCGTGTAGCAGGCCGTGTGCAGCTCCGCATAACGTCTGCGAAGGCGGTCCTTTCGCGGCACCGAACGTCACTTGAAGGAGGCGCGCTAGGCGCAATCAATTCACGACGACGGAGCACGACGGCGATTCGCTCCCGATTGCGAGCCGCCGGTCAGCTCGGAATCCAGAAGCGCGGCGAGCCGTTGCGAATCCGTCGCCTTCAATTGCGACCCGAAAGGCTCGCCCACCTCATTCAGCAGCATCGAGCGGACACCAGTGAGGCCAGGCGAGCATTAAGGCACATGTTCGAGTCGCGGCTAGCTGAGGCGCGTCGTACTACGATTCGCTCGCGAGGTGAACTATCTCGGACATCGAGACGCGTCGAGGCTGAACGCCGTGTCTTGCAGCGTGCTGGGGCGAGGGTTCAAGCCTCTGTGGTCTTGAATAGGATTCAAGGGGCACGGGTCGTCTTGCGTGCGAAGGAACAGGCGGTCCGCGCGTCCACACCGGCCACGATGCTGGCTCGTGGCTTCTCGCTCACCTATCGCTCAGACGGATCGCTCATCAGGTCCGCCGCTGATGTCCGTACAGGCGACACGCTGCGCACCGAGGTCAGCGACGGCGTAATCGTTTCTAAAGTGGCGGAGGCGAGCAGCAATGAATGAACCTGAACTGACCTACGAACAGAAGGTTCAGCGCCTCGATGAGATCCTGATGCGCCTCGACAATTCAGCCACCCCAATCGACGAACTAGCGTCTGACGTGAAAATGGGCGCAAGACTCATTCGAGAGCTCGATCAGAAGTTGCGCTCGGTCGAAGCCGAGGTACTCGACGCGTTCAAAGAGCTAGAGGCGGGCGATCACCCGTCTGCGTAGGCCTGAGCTCTTTCTGGACGGACTATTCAGGCCGTCGACCTCAAGAGGGGGAGGCGGGGTTGCCTCGTCTCCGCGGCGCCGTTGCGGTGCAGGCGGTGGGCTCGTACGCGGGGCGGAGTGGAACGGCCCCTACTCCATTCCCCCGCGAGCAGGCGTCATGGCTCTGTCAGAACTCAGGGCTCGACCCCGATTTCGGCCATCGGCGGGGAAAAAAGTTGGCCCGCTCCGAATCTGGGACCGGGCACCGGAAGACCCGAGTCGGAGGTCTTTTCGCCACCGAGCCCTGAGTTCTGACAGAACCCCTTGATCCCAGGACAAGCTGATCGCCCGACTGACGGATTCCCCGGGCGGAGAGGGCGGGGGCTGCTGAGTCGACGGGCCATGGCCCACTCGTTCCTGGGCAAACGACGTACTGCCGAGTGGGGCGGGTTCTAGCTCCTATGGCACGTATCTGCTTGTCGCCGCGAGGAGTAGGCCAGGCACGACTGAGCCCCCATCAGACCCGGGCGCGCGGACGATCTCCAGCGTCGCGGGTCGTATGACATTTCCACGCCACGGGCGCGTTCCGAAGTCGCATCAAAGCGGTTTGCGAGTAGATAGCGGCGCGACATGCACGAGGAGGTAGCGAAATTCTCCACGAAGGACCTCGGCAACGCGCGAGTAAGGACGCCAGTTCAGGTCGTACTCGCCCGCGAGATTCAGGGCGCTCTCTCGGCGACGAATCGTCCCTGCTCCGGCTGCCTCACTCCAGGCGAGCTGCCCGCCGAGACGCCGCTCGTCGTGGAGACGGAACGCCTCGTCGATGGTGCCGGGTCGCCGCGTCGTCCAGAAGCTCGAGTCGTTCGACAGCGCGATAACGTAACCACGCGTCGCGTGCCCTTCCGCCACTGCGTGCTCGACACGCATGAGATCCTTGATGAAGTCGTACCGCGAAAGGTCCTGCGCGCCCTGGTTAGCGAGGGAGAACCGCTCACCCGCCACATCGACCTCAACGAGACGCGACCAGTACTTGAGCTCTACGCAGGTGACGCCGCTCGAGTCACGCACCCAGAGATCCGCGTACGCACGTCCACCAGTGAAGGGGATCCGGTACTCGAGACGGATCGCGGCGTCGGGCTGTCGCTGCTGCCAGGCCCAGGCTAGCGCGTGCTGAAAGTCCGCCTCGGAGTGGAAGACCGGCCGGGCGCGTGCTAGATCCTCGAGGAGGACTGCCATATCCACGGTTGACATCGTATTCGTGGTGTCCCTAAGAGGGGGCGCGACCACGCCTTTGGAACCGGAGCGCTACGGCTCGATAGATATGTCCACAATGAGCGCCGAGTGATCGGTAACGCGACCTTCGCGCTCGCGGTGGGAGAGCTGGGCGTCGAGAAGGGAGTGGCGTAGGCGAGGAGAGAGATACGCGTGGTCCAGCAGGAAGCCGTTGCTGGCCGTACTGAACCAGGTGTACTCCCGTCGATGTTCGTTGAGTGATCGCCACGCGTCCGTCCAGCCACCTGCTAGTAGCTGTTCCAGTTCCGCCTCAGCGTAGAACGGAGTCACCACCTCACGGTCCCGCGCGTCGCCTGTGTTGAAGTCTCCGATCAGGACCGCACGCGTGTCCTCGAAGCGATCGGCGAGGGGCCGCAAATGCTCGCGCCAGAATGTGACCTTGTCCCGGTTCAGCGGCAGGTAAAGCGCGACGACGAGGATGTCGCCAATCCACGCCGCTGCGACCCTATGACCGTGTTCACTCGTCTCGACGGGAGCAAGCGGCAACCGCGACGCGAGCAAGACGCTGTTCGTCCGCGGGGCCGGATGGTTGTGGATCTGGTGGATGTACCCAGCGTCGGCGAGCAGCTGCCCAAGTTGGGTGCCGCTTGAGCCTGTTCGATACTCGGAGAGAACGGTGACGTCCGCGTCGTGAGCAACGAGCGAACCCACGATCGAGGGGACTCGCAAGCCGCCGCCCGCGCGAATATTGAGTGTGTGGATGCGCAACAGTTCTGCTCCGCCGACTCGCGTCTTGATCGGTCACAACCCGGTCGATATGGCGTGACCGTCGGATCGAGTGGTGTGGTTGCTCCGGTTTGACGGACAGATTGCTTAGGCCGCCGAGGCGCTCCTTGCTCGTGGGACCATTCTTGCCTCGTACTCCACCGGCGAACAGTAGCCGAGCGTGGAGTGCAGGCGTCGGCGATTGTAGAACACCTCGATGAACTC
>CANFFZ010000015.1 GCA_947446155.1 Chloroflexota bacterium
CAATCGCCGACGCCTGCACTCCACGCTCGGCTACTGTTCGCCGGTGGAGTACGAGGCAAGAATGGTCCCACGAGCAAGGAGCGCCTCGGCGGCCTAAGCAATCTGTCCGTCAAACCGGAGCAACCCCAAATTGGCTTCGCGTGTGCCATCGGGGCGTTGGTGGTCGGGCGGCAGAGCGGGCTCGCTGAGCGAGCCGGATGCAGAAGGCTAGACGGTGACGTCGAGGGTGGTGACGCCTCGGAGGACGACGTTGTCGCGGAAGCGGGGTTCGGCGGCGAGGATGATGTTGGGCCAGCGGGCGAGGATGCGGGGAAAGACGATCTGCGCTTCCATCCTCGCGAGTGGGGCGCCGAGGCAGTGGTGGATGCCGCGGCCGAAGGCGAGGTGGGACCGATCGCCGTGGGTGGGGTCGCCGCGCGCGGGGTCGAAGTCGTCGGGGGCCGCGAAGTGGTGGGGGTCGTGGTTGCCGGCGCCCTGGAGCAGGACGACGCGCTGGCCTTTGGTAATGAGTTGGCCGCCGATCTCGAGGTCTTCGAGGGCGGTGCGACCGTTGACCTGCACGGGCGAGTCGAAGCGCAGCATCTCCTCGACGGCGGCCTCGATGGCCTCGGGGTGCTGCGCACTTGAGTTTTCGGTGAGATGCGCGAGGGCGTCCGGGCGGCGCAGCAGCGCGAGCATGCCGTTGCCGATGAGGTTGGTGGTGGTCTCGTTCCCTGCGATAAGCAGCAGGTTGAGCGTGGAGATGACCTCGGCGTGGGAAAGGCGGTCGCCCTGGTCCTCGGCACGCACGAGCGCGGTGATGAGGTCGTCCTGCGGGTGTCCGCGACGCTGCTCGATCAGCGGGCCGAAGTAGGCACGCAACGCCTCGCGAGCACGGGTCGCCTCGGCCAGTTCGTGTGGCGACATGGTGGGTTCGATGGACTTGGCGACGGCGTCCGACCAGACCTTGAACTGCGCGCGGTCCGACTGCGGGATGCCGATCATGTCGGAGATCACGGCGACCGGCAGCGGCACCGCGATCGCCTGCATGAGGTCGAAGCGCTTCGCGTCTCCCACTGCGGCGATGAGGTCGTCCGTGAACGCCTCGATGCGCGGGCGGATGGCTTCGACGGCCTTCGGCGTGAACGCGTGGTTCACGAGGGATCGCAGGCGGGTGTGGTCGGGCTGGTCGACGAGCAGCATGGAGGGTGCGAAGTGGGCGTCTGCCATCGCCTCGGCGTTCTCGGGTAACCGCGAGGCGTTCGAGAAGCGCTTGTGGTCGCGCAGGACGGCATCGATGTCCTCGTAGCGGGAGACGACCCAGCCCCGGAGGATCTCGGAGTAGTGGATGGGGTCGCCCTCGCGCAGAGCGGTGTAGGTGGGGACGGGGTCCTGCTGGTAGGCGCTCGACAGGGGGTTCCAGACGACGCCGCTCTTGCGCCGCTCGTTGAAGGCGAGGACACGAATGGCGACGGGCCGAATCAGCGTGCGCAGGAAGGGCATCGGAGCTCCTCGCGGGATGGTGCGCCGGATTGTAGACCGTCGCGTACAGACGGTATGTAGGAGGGTCAGGCCAGACACACAGAAGGGGCGTCGTATTGTGGAAGGGGGAAGCGCGAGCCGAGGGGACGCTGAGGGGCTCAGATGCAGATTCGTGGGCGACGTCGATTCCTGGGTGATGGCGCACGGCTCGCGGCGGGCATGGCCACGGCAGCCCTCGTCGGATGTGGCTCCAACCAGCCGAGCCTCACAGGTGCGGCCTCCGCGTCCGCGACTGCGCCGATCCGGTCGGCCGGCGTGACGAGCGCGCCGGCTCCGGGCGCGCGGTTCAACGCTGACCTCCATGTCATCGTGGACAAGCAGCGCGCGCTGCCCGATGGGTACGCGCCGTCCGGTCTGCAGGCGATCCCCGCGGCGTGGCACGCCGAGGGGGAGGCCGGCCAGCAACTGCGCGGCGACGTGATCGAGGCTATGCGTCCGATGATCGCCGCGGCAGCCACGGATGGTGTCAGCTTGCGGGTCGAGTCAGCGTATCGCTCGTACAGCGAGCAGGCGCGGACGTTCGCCTACTGGGTGAGCGTGATGGGTGAGGCGCAGGCACGGCGTGAGAGCGCGGTGCCGGGGCACAGCGAGCACCAGTTGGGGACGACCACCGACTTCTCTGATCCCTCGAATGGATGGGAGTTGGTCGAGTCGTTCGCAGTCTCGCCGTCTGGCCGGTGGCTCGCGGCGAACGCCTCACGGTTCGGGTTCGCGATGAGTTATCCGCCGGGTGGGGAGCCGATCACCGGCTATATCTATGAGCCGTGGCACTTCCGCTACATCGGCGTGGCGGTCGCGCAGGAGTGGCGCGCGTCCGGCAAGACGCTGATCGAGTACCTCGAGGCATTGAAAGCACGCGGCTAGCGAGCAAGGGGCGTGACATGCGCATCGGGGTGTCGCTGTCGAGTTCGCACCGCACGGACGACGCGCGCGAGGGCGCTCAATGGATGATCGAGCGAACACGCACGGCGAATGCGGCGGGGCTGGACTCGCTGTTTGTGGGCGACCACCACAGCACCGGGCCGGGGAAGTACTACCAGAACTTGCCGATCCTCGGACGGCTGCTGGCGGAGTGGGACGAGCGGCCGGCGGGGGCGCTGTACCTGCTGCCGCTGTGGCACCCGGTGCTGCTCGCGGAGCAGGTGGGCACCCTCGCGAGCATCGCGCAGGGCCGGTTGATCATGCAGTGCGCGGTGGGCGCGGCTGACGATCCCGCGTTCGCAGCCCTCGGCGTGAACCCAACGCATCGACCCTCACGACTCGAGGAGTGTCTGGAGACGGTGCGTGCCCTCTGGGGCGGCGAGAGCGTGAGCGGCAGCCGCCGCTATCCGTTCAGCGCTGCCCGCGTGGCACCCGTCCCTTCCGAACCCATCGAGGTGTGGATCCGCGGGTCGGCGCCAGCGACGATCGACCGCGCGGCACGCCTCGGCGATGCGTGGCTCGCAGACCTGGGGCTGACGCCGATCGTCGCGCGCGAGCATGCCGCGATGTACCTCGACCGCGCGGTCGCGCACGGGCGGAAGCCGAAGGCGGTCGCGATCCGACGCGACATCTACGTCGGCAGCGACCCCGAGGAGGCACGGCGGACCGTCGCGCCGATCCTCGCGCGGGGGTATCGAGGGTTTGACCCGTCCGCCCTCGTGTGGGGCTCCGTGGAGCAGGTGGCGGAACAGTTCCGGACGCTGGCAGACGCGGGGTACACGGACGTCATCATTCGCGACCTGGTGACTGACCCGGCGCTCGTCCTCGAATCTGTGAGACGGCTCGGCGAGGTGCGGGGGCTGGTGGCGGACGCCTGACCGAATACGTAGCCCGGAGGCCAGATTCGGACGTACAGTACGGATCCGAACGTACTCGACCGAGACGCGACGGCATCGAGGTCGCCCGTGACGACAGTCGCTGACAGCACCGATCGCAGCCGGAAGGCCGAGCAGGCCGACCGCACGCGCGCGAATCTGATGGTCGTGGCGCGCTCGCTCTTCGCAGAGCGCGGCTATGCCGGGACGGCGACCGAGGAGATCGTGCAGCAGGCGGGCGTGACCCGCGGCGCGCTTTACCACCACTTCCGCGACAAGGGTGACCTCTTCGAGGCGGTGTTCATCGAGGTGCAGGCGGAGATGCGTGAGCGCATCGGTAACGCCTCCCGGAACGCTGCCGGCGAGCCCTGGGACAAGTTCCGCGCGGGGTTTGATGTGTACCTGGACCACTCGATGGACCCGACGGTGCGACGCATCCTGCTGCTCGACGCGCCGAGCGTGCTGGGCTGGGAGCGGTGGCGCGAGGTGGACGCGAGCCTGGCGATGCTGCGCAACGGTCTGACGGGTCTGCGCACGTCTGGCCACCTCGACCCCAGCATGGGGATCGAAGAGGTCGCGCATCTGCTCCGTGGTGTGGCGAGCGAAGCGGCGCACATGATCGCGCTGGCCTCGGATGCGGCGGGGACGCGTCGTGCGGTGGGTGACGCGGTGGACCGGCTGCTGCAGTCGGTGCGCGCGTAGGGAGCGAGTTCGGTGTGGGACGGATATGAAGGGACGCGCGGGCGTCCCTCTTGCATGCGGATGGGCCTCGACTGCTAGGTGTGCGCCACGCTCCTTCGCTGACGCGGGGATGGTGTACCTCGATGGTGGCGTAAACGAAGAGGCCCGACGGGTTGCCGGGCCTCTTGCGTTGGTTGGAGTGGATGGCGCTACGAGGCGGTGCAGAGCACCTGTAGCACGGTCCCGGTCCCGGCGTGGCCGGGGTTCGGGCCGTACCCAGCGTTCGTCTTCACGACGATGACCTGAGTGACGTTGCCGCTAATGGTTGGCCCCGACTTGGTGATGTTGCTGGAGACGACCACCACCATGTACTCCGGGATGCTCGCCGGTGGTCCGGCGCTGTTCCCGGAGACCGTCGTCCAGGTGCTACCGCAGGTTGGCGCAGCGACCGTGTTCTCGAAGCCTTTGAACGCGGACGGGGCCGAGCCACCGCTCAGTGAGTTGTCCTTGGCCCACTGCGCACCCCAGAAGTTCACGCTGGTCAGAAGCCCATGCGGTGTCTGGTTGCCAATCACGAAGACGCCCCCGCCGGGTTGGCGAAGTTGATCGTGATCGTGACCGTTGCGCTGCCCGTGCTGCCCACGTAGTTGGCGTCACCCGCATAGGTGGCCGTTCCGGTGCAGTTGTGCGCGGGCAGTGTCGGGCTGGCGATACAACCGACCACTGGAAGTGGCTGGTTCAGTCCGCCGACGCCAGTGACTACGGCGGTCAGGGGGTGCCCCGTCCCGTCGTAGGTGAACGAGCCTCCACCACTGACGGTGGTGATGCTCGGTGCCTTGTTGATGGTGATCACAGCGCTGCCGCTGCTGGCCGCATAGACCGGAGTGGCCTCGAACGTGGCGGTGGCCGTACAGGTACTGCCCGCGTTGGTGCAGTCACCGGTGTACACGATCGTCGCGGTGCCAGCGGCCCCTGGGGTCACCGTTGAGGTGGCAGTGAACGGGGTGCCGTTGTACACGAATGGCCCAGGACCGAAGTTCACCGTTGTGGTGGTCGGGATGAGCGGAATGTCGAGGGCAATGTTCGCGGTGCCATCGCAGGTCACCGTGACGCTACCGGTTACCGAGGTGCCGATCAGTTGGACCGGGTATGTCCCCACCGGGAACTTCGGCAGGCTGAACGAGCCGAGGATGCCCGGGAGCGTGAGCCCACCGATCTGGACATCGACTGGCAGGGTGTTCGGCAGGCCGTTCCGGGTCACGGTGCCGAGGACGGCGCCGGATCCGGCGGCGTCCCAGCCGAGGTAGAGGCCGCGATCGGCACCCGTGTTCTTGTTCAGGAGGTAGTGCCCAGTGGCACCCCGGATTGCGACCTTCCACTGACCGGTCGTGGCGCCGGGGGCGGAATAGGAGCCACCAGCAGGCGTCAACGGGACCGTGGCCACGGTGACGCCTGACGGGTTGATGATGACCATCGAGCCGGTGGTCAACGGTGCCTCGGGCGCCGGCGAGACCACGACGCTCAGTCCGGCACCGTCGACGTTGACGCGCCAGCGGGCGTCGTCGTGCTCGCCCTGCGGCTGCAACGGGCTGTTCGTACCAATGAGCGAAGCACCCGTCGCGGAGAGCAGATAGTGGTGCGCGACTGGCCCGCTCGGCGGCGCCGAGACGCGCACCTCGATCCGGTAGAGCTGACCGGCGGTAGCGGCGTCGACGATCACCGACTCGGCAGGCACGGTGGACGTACCGGCGTAGTCGACGGTGTGCGTTGCGATCTGCGTGCCGCTGGGGTTGAAGACCTTCACGGTCGCGCTACCCGCCTCCGCGGCATTGATGCCAACGGTGGCGAAGTTCAGTTTGAGGTCACCGCCAGCGGCGCGTGCCCACCAATACTGAGTCTCCAGGTTCTGGTCCATGTACAGCGGCACACAGACCTTGGCACCGGCGACCACCGGGCCGGTCAGGGTGAACGGGGGTGCAGGCGCTACGGGCGGCGGCGTGATGTCGGTCGTCGCGCGCGCCTGATTGTTCGCGCTGATCGGATCGATCAAGTTCGCGCCGATGTCGGTGATCGCGACGGTGTTCACGGCCGGCCCGACCTGCATCGCCCGCACGTGGATGGAGAGCGGGACGGTCGCATTGACGGGCACGGAGACACCGGAGCACGTCACTATGCCGCCGCCAGCCGGCGGGCCGCTGTGCGTGCAGGCGGGCGACGCGCCGATGAACTTCACGTTCGCCGGAAGCGTGTCCTGGATCACGATCGCCGGCGCCCCAGTGGGTCCAGCGTTCTGGAGGTTGATCGCGTACATGAAGTCCGTGCCCACGACCGCCGTCGCCGGCGCGGTCTTGGTGATGCTGAGGTCGGCGTTCGGCGTCACCACAACGGTGTTGCCGTTCAGGGTGATACGTGCCTCATGGAGGTTGTTGCCACTCCAGCAATCGTCGACCTGAGTGATGACGACGCGGTTCACTGCACCCTTCACCATCGCTGCGCGCAGGTCAGTCGTGGACTGGTCGGGGCCGAGGAAGATGTAGCTGCCATCAAAGACAAAGCCGTTTGGATGAGCGGTGTTGAAAATCGAGACCCGCGCACCGTCGTCGGCGTTATTCATCTCGACCTTGAACTCATCGATGGTGGCGTTCAGGGGGATGCTCACGAAGCTCTGGAAGAACGTGAAGTCGAGCGCCAGACGGCAGTCGTAACCGCCGAGCCGTGAGCCGTACGGCATATTCATGCCGATGATGTCCGGATCTGGGCAGATCTCGCCGGCCTTACACAGCAGCCATCCGGGAGCCTGGTCTCCGGGGATCTCAGACGCGGGTCGGTGGTCGTACTCCTCCTTGGCACCGTGTGAACCGTAGTCCGGCACCGGCGCCACGATCGGGCCGCGCATGAACTGCCACGGGCTACGTCCGAGGGTGGTCGGACCATCAGCCTCTGCGCTCTGTGGTGCCGCGACCATGACCAGGGTTAGCGCGACGATCGGGACGAGCGCGGCCAGCGCCCAACGGCTCATTCGCATAATCGATTTCCCCCCAGCGAGTAAAGAATCGTCAGGTTTGCGGCACGCTCAAATCCGATGTGCTGACGCAAATGCAATACTTTTGTCAGGAGCCAGGAATACGACGACCCCCACGAACTTCGAATCCTGCGGGGTTCGAGGGGTTCGCCGCCCGAGACCCTAGGCGGCCTCGGGGGCCTTGGTCGGCTTCGGGAGGAAGACGAGGAAGAGCGATCCGAGGGCTGCGAGGATCGCGAGGATCGTGAAGGACATGGTGTACGAGCCGGTGGCGTCGTAGGCCCAGGCGGCGACGACGGGGGCGATGACACCGCCGAGCGTGACCACCAGCGATGAGACGCCCATGATGGCGCCGAATGACTTTGCGCCGAAGTATTCGGCGCGCATCGAGACGACGACGGGGACTCGGGCGCCCCACGCGAGGCCGTTGAGCAGCGCGAAGGCGATGACCATCCAGCCAGCCTCGGCGTAGGCGAGCAGGAGCAGCGCGGTGGCGTGCCCGAGCATCGCGACGGCGGTGACGAGCCGCGAACTGGTGCGGTCGGCGAGCCAGCCGCCGAGGGGGCGACCGATGAGATTGGTGATGGTCTGCAGCGTGACGATGCCCGCCGCGGCGCTCAGCGAGTAGCCGAGGTCCGTTGTCGCGTACGCGACGAAGTGCACCATCACGACGGAGACCACGAGCACCGAGGCCGTGTGCGAGAGCGAGATGAACCAGAAGGCGCGCGTGCGCATCGCGTCGCGGGTGGTGAAGGAGGATTGCTCCGGCTGAGGGGAGGGTGCGACCTCGACGCCGTCGACGGTCACCGTGGCGTCGGGGGTGCGGCCGTCAGGGAGCAGGCCGTACTGCTCCGGCTTGTGACGGACGATCTGGACGAAGGGCAGGCCGACGATCAGGATGATGGCGCCGGAGAGGTTCGCCATCGTGCGCCAGCCCCAGTTCTCGAGGCCGAGGACCACGAGCGGCAGCAGCAGGCCGCCAACGGCGGTGCCGAGCAGCGCGATGCCCATCGCGACGGAACGTTTGCGGTCGAACCAGTTCACAATGGCGGTGGTGACCGACAGGAAGCCGGCAAGCGAGGCACCGATCGCCATGATCATGAAGGCGGCGTAGAAGCCGGCGACGGAGTTGATCTGGGCGAAGACGAAGAATCCGCTCGCGAAGATGACGTTACCGACGCGCATGACCGCGCGTGGCCCAAAGCGGTCGAGCATCCAGCCCTGCAATGGACCGAGGAGGCCCTCCTCCATCCGCACGACGGAGAAGGCACCGGACAGCGTCGTGCGGCTCCACCCGAACTCGCGCTCGAGGACGACGACGTAGGCACCGTAGGCCTGCTGGAGGAGCCCGGCGGGGAGCGCCTGGAGTACGACGGCAGCGCCGACGATCCACCAGCCGTAGAACGGTCGGGTCAGTTTGCGGCGCACGGCCACCCTAGTCAGTTGATGTGTGATGAAACCGGAGTCTACTGGTGAGGTTGCGCAGGGGCGAGGCGAAGCAGGCGACCGAGGGCTACGCCGGGCCATCGTTCTGTGGGAGGTCGTCGAAGGCCGGGATGATGCCCATCTGCACCGGGCCGGTGAAGGCCTCGGAGAAGATCCGCACGCGCTCCACAAGGAAGCCGCTCATGAGCATGACCATGACGATGGCGAACTTCACGGGCCGACCGGTCGGCGGGAACCCACGCAAGGGGCCCAGGTGCGAGCCCTGCCAGTCGAGGACGATGCAGACCTTTGGGCCGTCCACGATGACGTCTTCCAGCGTGACGGTGGCGTCCGGAAACGCGACGGCCATCTCCTCGAAGCGAGCGCGGAGGGCCTCGAGATCCTGGGCGCCCATGCCGCTCTCGACCATGAGGGCGGGTGCGGCGATTTCGTCGACGGCAGCCAGCAGGCCGACTGCGTCGACACGGCGCATCCAGTGGTCCGCCAGGGCCCGGTAGTCGAGGTTCATGAGCGGGGTGTCGTCGTTAGGACGAACGTCGCGTAGCGACGGGGGCAGGGAGCCACTGCTCGGACCAGCTCGCGAGCGCCTGAATCACCGGTGCGAGGTCTTCCCCGCGCGCGGTGAGACGGTACTCGACACGCACCGGAGTTTCGGGGTGGACGGTGCGCACGACGATCTCCTCGACTTCGAGTTCCTTCAGCCGCTCGGAGAGCAGGCGGTCGCTGAGGCCGGGGATCGTCTGTGCGATGTCGGTGAAGCGCGAAGGGCCGGAGAGCAGTGCTCGCAAGATCGCGCCGGTCCAACGCCGACCGATCACTTCCACCGCATGGTGGTAGCGCGGACAGAACGGCGCGAGAACGTCCGGGTCGCCCATGGCCGCACTATACGCTGAAACCCCTGCGCCGACGCGACCGCTCCGAACGGCGGCGCGCCACCATTGCGGTGATGACGAGCACGGCGAGGCGGGTCGCGATTGCCCACGCTAGACGTCGGGGCCGGCCGGAAATGCGGCTGCGCGTCTCGGTGTCGCGGTCCCCGGCCGGGCTGACGCGCAGAGATTCCGTGGAGGCGGTCTCGCAGCGCGGCCAGGTGTTCGTGGACTTCCTCCGGCCATGCCGAGGGGTCAGTCCCGTCCTCGAAGAGGCTGCCGAGATCGAAGCGGCGGGCGGAACCTCGGCGGCTGTAGCGCGGAGCACGCTCGTCTTCGTCAGTGGCAGGGTCGAGGTAGGAGGTAATCCATGCCACGACATCGTCGACGAGTTCGCCTTGGTCACCGTGCGCCTCGGTGTCCCGTCCCCGTCGAGCCGGGTCACGCTCGTAGTCAGCGAAGAACTGGTGCCAGTCGTGACGAGATCGGGGCATGGGGGCCTCCTCGGCGCGGCTGACTAGCCCGCCGTCTGATGGTCGATGACGGTGATGACGACCTTGCCGCGAGCGTGTCCGGCCAGGGCGGTGCGGATGGCATCGGCGGTCTCGCTCAGCGGATAGGCCCTGTCGATGACGGGAGTGACCTTGCCGGCCTCGATGAGGCCTTTCACGGTCAGCAGGTCGTCCTGGTTGTCGGTCGCGAGCATGCCGCGCAGCCGTTGACTCCCGAAGCGCGACAGCGCGGCTGCCTGGAGCAGTCGATCCACTCCAGCGAACCACTGGTTGCCGCCCTCGCCTCCAACGATGACGAGCGTGCCGCGCGGTGCGAGCGCTCGCCGGACCTGGGACAGCGGTCGACGACCGGCCGTGTCCAGGATGATGTCGTAGCGCTGTGGTTGGGCGACGAAGTCGTCGCGCGTGTAGTCGATGACCTCATCGGCCCCGAGCGATCGGACGAGGTCCATCTTCGTAGTGCTGCAGACGCCGGTGACGTGGGCGCCAAGCGCCTTCGCGATCTGCACAGCGAAGGTGCCGACTCCGCCCGCGGCACCAATGATCAGGACCCGCTGGCCCGCCTCGATCGATCCTTTGTCGCGGAGACCTTGAAGGGCGGTCAACGCGGAGACCGGGACCGCGGCGGCCTGCTCGAAGGTGAGGTTCGCTGGCTTCAACGCGAGCCTGTCCGCGCGAGCAGTCGCGTACTCCGCGAAGGCGCTCTTGCAGAACCCGAAGACCTCGTCGCCCGGCCGCCACTGCGTCACCTGTGCGCCGACCGCCTCGATCCGCCCGGCGACATCGAAGCCGCGGACGCGGGCCTTCGGCCTGCGGAGGCCGAAGGCGAGGCGGACGAGGTGCGGCAGGCCAGTCATGATGTGCAGCACGCTGGGATCGAGGCCGGCGGCGTGGACGCGGATGAGTACGTCCGTGTCGCCCACCTCGGGCTGCGGGATGTCTGCGAGGCGCAGCACGTCCGGTGGGCCGTAGGTGTCCTGAACGATGGCTTTCATCACTGTCTCCCTCGCATCGAGGATGACTCTAAAACCTCGACTAGAAGCCGCGGATTGCGGCAGCGGCGATCCGAGCGCTTGTCTCGAGGGAACGGGCGCCGCGAAGGTCGCGGTCGAACTCTCGGAAGGTGGGAGTGCCGCGGCGGGTGGAGCGCAGGAGGCGGAGGTACGCGGCGTTGGCGGGTGTATGGGTCATCTGGTGTCTTTCTTTCGTCGTAGTGACGTCACTATGGTGTCATCACGCACCGCTGTCCACCATCAAGCACCGGAATCCAGACTTTTCAGCGAAGATCGCCCGATGAGAGCCGTCGTCTGTCACCAGTGGGCCGAGGTCGATGTCCTCCGCGTCGAGGAGATCGCGCCGCCCGCCCTGACCCCGGACGGGGTCCTGATCGAGGTCTACGCGGCCGGGGTGAACTTCGCCGACACGCTGATCGTGAAGGGCGAGTACCAGGAGCGACCGGCGTTCCCCTTCTCCCCCGGCATGGAAGTCGCCGGGGTGGTCACGCGAGTCGGCGAGCAGGTGCGCAGCCTGCGGCCCGGCCAGCGCGTCCTCGCCTTCCTCGACTACGGCGGGTTCGCGGAAGAAGTGGTGGCGCGGGCGATCGACGTAACGCCGATCCCTGACGAGATGCCGTTCGGGATCGCGGCGGCGTTCCCGGTGGTCTATGCCACATCGCACCTCGCGCTGCGCGACCGCGCGCGACTGGCGGCGGGCGAAGTGCTGCTGGTCCACGGCGCATCAGGCGGCGTCGGCCTGACGGCAGTCGAGGTGGGCAAGGCCGTGGGGGCCACGGTGATCGCGACGGCCTCGAGCGAAGAGAAACTCGCGCTGGCCCGCGAGCATGGCGCGGACTACGGCGTGCTGTCCTCGGAGGACGTACGCACGCGGGTGCAGGCGCTGACCGGCGGTATTGATGTCGCGTACGACCCGGTCGGCGGCGAGATGTTCACGGCGTCGCTGCACCTCATTCGGCCACAGGGACGCATCCTCGTGATCGGCTTCGCAAGTGGGACCGTCCCGCAGATCCCCGCGAACCACCTGCTGGTGAAGGACGCGAGCGTCCTCGGCTTCTCGCTCGGGCAAGCGCGGCGTCACCGGCCGGACGCGGTGCGCGGCGCGCTAGGCGAACTCGTGCAGTGGTACGCCGAGGGACGCGTGCGGCCACACGTGTCGCAGGAGTTCTCGCTCGACCAGGCAGTCGAGGCGTTGGTGGCGATCCAACAGCGGCGTGTCGCCGGCAAAGCGATCGTGCGCGTGCGGCCCGACCGATGAGCCGCGTGGCGATCATTGGCAGCGGCGCCGTCGGCTGTTACTACGGCGCACGGCTTGCGGAGGCCGGTCACGAGGTGCATTTCCTGATGCGCCGGGACTACGCGGTCGTGGCGGCGAGTGGGCTACACATCCTGAGCAAGGACGGCGACGTCCACCTCGAACGCCCACATGTCGCGCGCGACTCGGCGGCCATCGGCCCTGTCGACTGGGTGATCTGCGCGCTGAAGGCGACGGGCATCGAGGATGCGCGAGCGCTCGTCGCGCCGTGCGTGGGGGCGGGCACGCGCATCCTCGTGCTGATGAACGGACTGGGGCTGGAGGATCGTTTCGCCGAGTGGTTCGGGGCGGAGCGAGTGTTCGGCGGCCTCGCGTTCACCTGCATCAACCGAGGCGACCCAGGTGTCGTCCACCACATCGACTACGGGCCGGTGACCATCGGGCATCTGCAGGACGATCCCACCGAGGTGAACGCTGCCCTCGCACTCTGGGCCGGCGCGAAGATGGAGACGGTGCGCGCGCCCTCGTTGCTCGCGGGGCGCTGGACGAAGTTGTGCTGGAACGTGCCGTTCAACGGGCTCGCGGTGACGGCGGGCGGCATCACCACGGACCGCATCCTCGCTGACCCCGCGCTGCGTGAGGCCGTCACGACACTCATCCTCGAGGTGGCGGCGGCGGGAAACGCGGACCTCGCCGCGCACGGGCAGTCGGTGCGCCTCGATGGGGCCGCCATCGCACGCAACATGGTGGCGGCCACCGACGCGATGGCGGCGTACCGACCGAGCACGATGATCGACTTCGTCGAGGAGCAGCCGATGGAGGTCGCCGCGATCTTCGAGGAGCCGCTGCGCCGTGCCTCGATGCTGGGTGTGCCGACGCCGCTGCTGGCGCTGGTAACGGGACAGATCAGAATGTTGGATGCGAGAGGGCGGTGAGGCGCGGGTCCGATCGCACGCTTCGAGTGACTCGCTGCTTCTGTGGACTCGAAGGTTGGTGCGGCGCCGATGGTTGAGTAAGTGTGATGGTCGGAAGGGCCGTATCATCCGCCCTTTCTTGGATAAAGACTTCCTCCGTGGCCAACGAGCTTTTGGGTGTCGAGGTGAGGCTTGAACGGTCCCTCAAGCACACCGACGCACTCCGCCATGAGGGACGGATGTTCATGATGGATCTCCCGCAGCCGTACGGAAGCGCCATCGATGACCAGCCGGTGGGCGAGGAGTACATCGTCAGGGCCAAAATACTCAGGTCCCCTCCCGTCCGACTAGGCGCGCTTGCGGCGGAAGCGGTGCACAATCTTCGCGCAGCCCTCGACATGATCGCCTGGAGACTGGCGCTCAGGAGCCCTGAGCCGCCACCTGAGTCGGATCGGGATACTGGATTTCCGATCCTTTCGAAGCCTGACCAGTGGGGATCGCATAGGACGAAGCGCATACTGAGGTGGATCACCGACCCTGATGCCATCGAAGCCATCAGGGCGTGCCAACTATTCAACGACCCAGACATGCGTCGACTCCTGTTCGTGCAGGCCGTCGATAACTGGTCGAAGCATCACGCGCTACCCGCGCTGCTCTCCTTCCGAGTTAGTAGATTTCGGATGGTTAGCGACACTTGGGAAGTCATCAGCGTCAGCAGGGGCGCGATCGCGGACGGCGATGAGATCGCACGTGTGCGGCGAGTCAACGCAGCTACGAACCCGGATGAGCACTACCAGGCACGGATGATGTGTCACGTCAGTTTTGCCAAAGATGGCCCCGGACTCGGCGTCCCCACGTCGTTTCTCGAGGACGCGTACGAAACGATCCGAGATCGCGTGCTGCCGTCTTTTCAGCCATTTTTCGCCGGCTAGCGCCGTCACTCGACGATCAGCGGAGTTCGCGAACGCTACGTACACATGCGGCGGACGATGTCGTAGGTGAGTTCGCAGCCGGAGTTGAGGTGGTCGAGGGTGATGTGCTCGTCGTTGCCGTGGAAGCCGGCGCGTTCGGCGCCGGTGAGGACGGCGGGGATGAGGCCGTAGGCGTGGATGCCACGGGCGCGGAGGAAGCGGTTGTCCGTGCCGCCGACGGTGATGCTGGGGACGACGACGGCATCCGGGATGGCGTCCGCGATCGCGGCCTCGATGGTGCGGAAGAAGTCGGTGTCGAAGGAGGCGGGACGGGGGGCCTCGGTGTCGAGGCCGTCGAAGAATTCGACGCGGACGTCTGGGTCGTCGATGCGAGCCAGCACCTCGTCGCGCCAGGCGTCGCGAGACTGGCCGGGGAGCAGGCGGCAGTCGAGGG
Organism: Chloroflexota bacterium; assembly: GCA_947446155.1. The sequence goes on from CANFFZ010000015.1 coordinate 14,395, forward strand.
TGGCGATGGCGCGGCCGGGGACGACGTTCGCTTTCACGCCACCCTGCACCATGGTGACGTTGAGGGTGTTGGTGAACAGTGCGCGCAGCCCGGGTGACTCCTCGACCGCATGCTCCAGCCGCGCCTCGGTCGTGCCCCAGTGCGCGAGGCCCTGGGCGGTCAGCCGGTCGAGCCACGCGCGGGTCTCGGGTGTGACGACGACGGGCCGCTTCCAGGTCACGAGCCGCTCGATGGCGCGCGCGAGGCGGACGATCGGGTTCTGCTCTGGCGGGTTCGGGATGCCTCCATGGCCGGGGATGCCGCGCGCGGTGACGCGCATCCAGCACACCCACTTCTCGTTGACCGCGACCTGGAACACGGGACGTTCGCCGAAGTCGAGCGAGCCCGAGCCGCCCTCGTTGATCGCGTACTCGACGCCGTCGAGGAGTTCGGGATGCTGTTCGCAGAGCCAGCGCATGCCGAAGCGCCCGAGTGCTTCCTCGTCGGGCACCGCGCAGTAGACGAGGTCGCGCGTGAGGCGAAGTCCCTGTCGCCGCGCGAGAAGCAGTGCGATCAGTTGCATCACCGCGAAGCCCTTCATGTCCACCGCGCCACGGCCGTACACGCGCCCGCCCTGCTCGACCGGCTCGAAGGGCTTCGTGGACCAGTAACGCGGCTCCGGCGGGACGACATCGAGGTGGTTGGCGAGCATCAGTCCGCGCTGCGACCCGTCGCCGGGGATGCACGCGTAGAGGATCTCGCGCTGCGGGGCGGTCTCAATGTAGCGCGTCTCGATGCCCTCGGCTTCCAGCAGCGCACCGAGGAAGCGCGCGGCCGGCGCCTCGCGCCCCGGGGGATTCGAGGTGTCGATACTCAGATAGCGCGTGAGAATGTCGAGGGCCTCGCGGCGGATCGAGGGCCAGTCGATGGCGTCCGTGGCGCGAGATGCTTGCATGCGCGACTCCGACAACCCATCCGTGGAAACGTCAGTATCGCTCGTGCGACAACACCGCCGCCATACGTATCCCATAGATCGTTGCTACGTCGCATGTGATTGCACATGCGTAATGACGCGCCGAGTTCCCGCCTGTGCCATCGGGCAAGCCACCTCGCCCGCCCGCGGGAGATAGGATGCATGCTCCGAGAGGGGCATCCAATGGCCGAACGAGCAGCCGAGACAGGCGGACGCGGTGCAGCGCCAGCGGCGCGGCCGGGCATCCTAGCCTCGTTCGGGCTGTTCCGCGACGGCGGGTATCGCGCGTACTGGTTCGTGAACTTCGTCTACTTCCTCGTGTTCGGTGCGCAGCGATTCGCGTTCGTCCTGCTCGTGCTGGAACTGTCGGAACGTGCAGGGCTCGGCGGCGTGATCGGATTCGCGCTCGGCATCCCGGTGTTCTTCATCACGGTGCCTGCCGGGGTGTGGGCGGACCGCCTCGACCGTCGAAAGATGGTGGTCGCCTCTTTGCTCGCCGGCGCGGTGGTCGCGAGTGCCGTCGCCGCGCTGTGGTGGGCGGGGGCGATCTCCGTGCCGGTCGCAATGGGCCTCGCACTCGCGACAGGCGTGGTGACCGCCGCGGTGCAGCCCCCGCTGACCTCGATCGTGCAGATGATTGTGCCGTCCGAGCGTCTAACGCAGGGCATCGTGCTGCGGACGATGGGGCAGAACCTCGCGCAGTTCTTCGGCACGGCCGTCGGTGGCCTGACGATCGCAACGCTCGACTACGGTGGCGCGTTCGCGGTGCTGGCGGTGGGGTACCTCGTGGGTGTCGTCGCGATGCTCGGCGTGCGGCTGCCCGTGGCGGCGCCCTCGACGGTCGCGCGGCCAAAGATGGCGGAGGCGGCGCGTGAGGGGCTGCGGTTCGTGTTCAGTGACCGCGCGCTGCGCGGGCTGGTGATCTTCTCGGTGATCTCGGGGCTGTTCATGCTCGGGCCGACGTTCGTGCTCATCCCCGAGATCGGGCGCGAGAAACTGCAGGTCGGGCCGGGGTTGAACTCGATGCTGCTGGCGCTGCTCGGCGTCGGGATGTTCTGCATGTCGCTCTTCCTGCTCACGCGCCGCGAGGTGCATCGCAAGGGCAACTGGTTTGTGATCAACCTGCTGTTCGCTGGGCCGCTGATGATCCTCACTGGCTGGTCGAGCTCGTACTAGTTCACTGCGGTCGTGATGGTGCTGTAGGGCCTGGGCGGTGGGGTGTACGTGAACCTCAACCAGACGCTGATCCAGACGAACACCCCGAACGCGATGATGGGGCGCGTGATGAGCATCTATACGCTGTCGATCGCTGGCATCATCCCGCTCGGCTCGCTGCTCGCGGGCGGTGGCGCGGCGGTGATCGGCGCCGACCGCTACCAGATGCTGTCGGGCGCCGTCCTCGGGCTCGCGGCGGTATGGGGGTTCTTCACCCAGCGCGAACTGCGCGCGCTCGATTGATCAGAGGCCTGCGAAGGGAGCATCAGTGAACTCGATCCGCCCCAACTTCCCCGTCGGCGATCTCGCCCGCGCCGTTGCCTTCTACCAGCGCACCCTGGGTTTCGAGGTGCGCGTACACGCACCCGAGTACGGCCTCGCGATCCTCGGATCGGGCCACATCGAGATCGCGCTGCTGGGTGGGACACCGGCCGGACCGGCGAGCGCCTACATCGAAGTGGTCGATGTCGACGCGGTATTCGCGGCGTGCGAGTCCGATCCCGACGCGACGCTGCTGGGGCCGCTGACGACGAAGCCGTGGGGCCTGCGGGACTTCGGGATGACCGACCCGTGGGCGAACATGCTGGGGATCGGGGAGCGCGTCGGAAAGCGCTCCGACTAGACCTCGGTGCCCTCGAAGTCAGACGCGCGCGACGACGGCGACCGGCGCGCCGGTGCGGAACGTGCCGCTGCGCAGCAACTGGCGCATGTCGGTCAGCGCAATGATCCCGGCGACGAACACGGCGGTCCACAGCAGGCCTGGCACGAACAGCAGCACTCGCACGCCCACGATGTCCGCGAGCGCGCCCATGCCGAGGTTCACGAACGCCATGTGTCCCGCTGCTAGCATCACGTACAGCGACATCACGCGACCTCGGAGTGCATCGGGCGTCATGTCCTGGACGAACGTCGCCGAGAGCGCCATGTACGAGGCCTGCGCGCCACCCGCGACGACCGCACCGGCGATCGCGACGGTCGGGCTGGGCGCGAAGCCGAGGATGAGCATCGCGAGGCCGCTGACGGCACCGCAGACCGCAAGCGCGTTGCCCTGCGCCGCCAGCGTCGGCAGTTTCGCGCAGGCGATGGTCCCCGTGATGGCGCCAGCGCCGAGGCCCATGAGCAGCGCGGAGTAGAGCCGCCCACCGCCGCCGAGGTCGTGTGACAACTCGGGGATGAGCGAATCGAACGCCATCGTGAGCGCGCAGTGGAACACCACCAGCATCACGACGAGCGCGACGCGGCGGTCTTGGCCGATGTAGCGAGCGCCCTCGCCCATCTCGGAGAAGAGGCGGGCGACAGAGAGGCGCTTCGTGCCAGCCGGCGCGACGTTGCGGTAACGCATCCGCCAGAGGCAGATCGCGCCACCGAAGTACAAGCCAGACGAGAGGATGAAGACCGAGCCCGCGCCCCAGACCTCGAGCAGGATCCCGCCGAGCAGCGGCCCGGCAAGCCTCGAACCGTGGACGGAGACGCTGGAGAGCGCCATCCCGGAGAGCAGTTGGTCCTTCTCCACGAGCGCGGGGATCATCGCCTGCTGCGCGGGCGTCTGGACCGCCCTCGCGATCCCGCCGAGCAGGGCGAACACCACGACGTGCCACACCTCGACGACTCCGGCGAGCGTGACGATCGCGAGGCCGACGGTGCCGAAGAAGGCGACGAGGCCGGAGAACAGCGAGAGCGAGCGGCGGTCCATGCGGTCGGCGAGCACGCCCGAGACCGGCGACGCGAAAATGAACGGCGCCATCCCCGCGAACGTGACGAGCCCCACTGCCGACGAGGACTCGGTCAGATCGAAGACGAGCCAGCCGCGTGCGAGGAGCAGCGCCCAGTTCGCCGCCGCGGAGAACATCGAGTTGCCAAACAGCAACGAGAAGTCACGTGAGGCGAGCGCAGGGAACTCGCGGACGAAGGGGTTGCGGGACGTGGTGGCTGCCATCGCGGTATTCTACGCCTGTGATGCGAGCGCCGTTATACGAACGGAGGGGGGACACATCCGGACAGGGGTGCGTACCTCGCAGGGCTACTCGGTCGGGCGGACGAGGCCCATCACCCGGCTGATGCTCTCGACCGAGGAGTGCAGCGTCTCCTCCTCAGCCAGTGTGTAGGGGCGACCGTCGTTGCGCGGGTACAGATGGAGCATGCCAAGGGACGTGGTGCCCGCTCGCATCTCCGATTGCAGCGCGGGAGCGCCGACCACCGCGCCCTGCTCGAGGCGCGTGGGGCTGGTCGCTGCCCCCGCGAGTTCTACTGACGCACCGCTGGAGTTGAACGCCGTCGTTAACGCCTCGAGGTATCGGGCAGGAGAACCCTCCGGTCGGCGATGTCCGCGAACGACCTCGCCTGTTCGGTGAGACCTCGGAGTGCCTTCTGGGGATCGGGGGCTTCCTTGAACCGACGATCGACGATGGTCTGGAGTTTGTTCTTCGCGGGCGTGAGTATGGCGACGATCATCAGTGTGCTCATCGCGATGGCGGCGTCGGACCCCGCGTCAGTCACATTGGTCAGGAGGGTGCGCAACAGTCCGCTCATCGACACGTACAGGCCCGCGAGTCCCGCCGTAAGGGGGACGTAGACAAGCGTGCGGTTGAGGATGATGTCGATGTCATACAGGCGATAGCGGAACACCGTCACCGCGGTCGCCAGCGGCAGCGCTGACATTGAGAGGACGAATGAAGTGGCGAGCCACTGCGGGAACTGAGGCGCCGCCGTACGGATCTCAACGACGGTCACGGCCGCGAACAGTAACGCGATGATCGCGGCTGCCATGGCAGCCCACTTGATCTGGTGGCGCTGTTCGTTGGAAGCCCCTCGGTAGCGTGCGAACTGACTCGCTACCGCAATCGCGGCCACCAGCGGGACCGGCAGGAGCGCGGCTTCCGTCAGGGATACAGGCACTCCGTTCAAGGCGAGCGGATTCTGAATCGTGTCGAATGGATCGAGCGGGCCAGGCCTCAATGCGATCGCGGCCGTAGCGATTCCGGTCGCAAGCGCGCCGCCGATCAGCACTCGCCGCCACATGTCGTTGAGTAGACGGCCATCCGGGAACAGCAGCGGGAAGCAGATCGCCACCACGCCGACGAGGGGAACCCAGAGCCAGTTGAACACCCAAGCCGCGGCCACCCCTCCCGGAAGGCCGGGGTGGGTGTAGAGCGCATAACCCGCGTAGGTGTCCAGCGCGATGTTGCCCCCGCCGAGGAGACCGAGGGCGAGCAACATCCACCCGATGACGTTCTGCCGCGCCTGTGCGACCAGAAATACGCCGATGGTGCCGGCGGCGATGGCGACGACCATATGGGCGGGCCGAGCACCAAACGAGGACGGCACATCCGGGCTGAGACGGTTGATCCACTCGAGGTAGGCACCCGTGACCGACAGCAGGACCACCACGGCGTATGCGAGCCACGGCAACGCCATCCGGACGAGCGCATCGTTCGACCGCTGGGGTTGCACGTTCACCATGCTTCGAATCCTCCCCCGACTTGCGTCTTGCGGATTATGCATGCGATGCCCAGACCGTGGCACCACCTGCCCGAGAGCCGTGCGCTAACCTCGGCGGGCGCGTGGGCGTCCGAGGCGACGCCAGATGGGGGTGTGGGATGGCGAAGGTCCACTTCAGGGTGATGATGCCGCAGATCAAGTGGTCGTGGAGCGAGGCGAGCGTCGCCGCGACGAACTTCGAGGCGATGGGGTACGACTCGCTGTGGGTGAACGATCACCTGTACGGGCCGCAGTCGCCCTCGATCCCCATTCTCGAGGCGTGGTCGATGGTCGCGGGGCTCGCGGCGATCACGTCGCGCGTGGAGATCGGGACGCTGGTGACGCCGGTTGGGATGCGGAACCCGGCACACCTCGGCAAGGTTGTCGCCACGGTCGATGAGATGTCCGGCGGGCGGGTGATCCCCGGCATCGGCGCCGGGTGGATGCCGCGCGAGTTCACAGACTTCGGCGTGCCGTACCTCGACCGGAAGGGACGCCTCGGCCAGTTGCGCGAGGCGGCCCAGCTGCTGCGCCGGATGTGGGGCGATAAAGAGTCGGTCACATTCGAGGGGCAGTATTTCCAGACGAAGGACCTCGTCACGCTGCCGAAGCCGGCGCGCCAGCCTCGACTGCTGATCGGCGGCGCGGGCGAGCAGGTGACGATGAAGATCGCGGTGCGCTACGCCGACATCTGGAACAACCTCGCGGGGTCGCAGGACGACATCGCCCACAAGGTCGAGGTGCTGCGCAAGCACTGCGCCACCGTCGGCCGTGACGCCTCGGAGATCACGGTCGCGCAACAGTGCCTCGTCACCATCGCGAAGGACGACGCCGAGGCAGGCCCGATGATCGAGGTGGCGCAGAAGATCTTCGGCGGCCACATGGGGAACCCGAAGGGTGAACTCGCGCTCTCCGGTACCCCGAACCAGATCGTCGACCGCATCGGCAAGCACGTGGACGCCGGCTGCACGATGTTCAACATCGAGTTCTTCGGACGCGACAGGCGTGAGCCAGCGGAGTTGTTCGCCTCCACCGTGCTCTCGCAGTTCCGCTAGCCCTCGACATGCCGCTCACCCTGCGCCCCGTCGAGGACGCCGATGTACCCGCGCTCGCCGCGCTGCTCGCCGCCCGCCGGCGCGAGGAGCGCGTGGCGTTGCCGCTGCTCACCGAGCGGTTCGCGGCGGTCGCGGCGTGCGAGGAGATCCTGCGCGGGCACCTCGCCGAGGCGCGGTGCGACAGCGTGATCGCGGAGCGTGGCGGGCGGCTCGCGGGGTTCCTCATCGGGCACCGCCGCCACACCTCGATCGAGGCGTTCGAGGCGCAGTACGAGCCGCCCACGCAGGCCTCGATGCCGGGCTCCGGGCACGGCGTCGTCCCGGGCGAGGACGTCGAGGCGGTGTACACGGCGATGTACGCGTACCTCGGCGAGCAGTGGGTGGACGGCGGGTACTTCGAGCACCGGATCACGATGCCGCTCGGGACGCCCGCGAGCGTCGAGGCGTGGTTCCACCTCGGCTTCGGGTCGCTGTACACGTTCTGCGCGCGAGAGAGTACCCCGCTCGAAGCCTCGCGGGCGACGCAGCACCTCGACGCCACCATCGACGTACAGCGCGCCACACCGAGCGAGCGCGCGGAGGTGCTGCGCTTCCAGGACGAGAGCGGTCGATGGCACTGGCAGGGGCCGATCTTCTGGCCGTACATGGAGCGCCAGGCCTCGGCGGCCATCGACGCGTTCACGGCCGGCGCGCTGACGGACGAGTCGAACGGCATCTTCCTCGCGCGGCGCAACGGCGTCGCGGTCGCGCTCAACCTGCTGGTCGCGATGGACGACTGGGGCTCGACGTTCACGCAGCCCGACGGCTCGATCTACCTCTACGAGGGCATCACGTCGCCCGAAGCGCGCGGCACCGGCGCAGGCACCGCGATCCTCGCCCACACCCTCGACTGGGCGCGTGAGGCAGGCCACCCGTACGTGACGCTGCACTACGCGACCCCGAACCCCTCGGGCGGTCCGTTCTGGCGCGGGCATGGGTTCATGCCGGTGGAGGTGACGTTGCAGCGGCGGCTGGACGAGCGGCTGGCGTGGGCTAAACCGCAAGCGCTGCGCTAGGACGACGCGGGCGTGCCCTCGCGGACTCTGCGCAGGTGTTCCTCAAGCAGCCCTGGAGGCAGGGAGCGCTGCATGAAGCGCAAGACGAGGCCAATGACAGCGATGTCATCGAGTTCGCCGAAGAACGGGACGAAGTCGGGGATGAGATCGAGCGGCGACGCCACGTAGGCCGCGGCTAAAAGCGGAGCGAGTCTCACTCGCCAAGTGAGACGTGGGTCCCGCGCGACGGCGGCGACCAGTGACACTCGTTGCGGCCACGAGAGGGGCTTCATCGACACGAAGGCCTGCCGGATCTGCCGATCCCTGCTCACCTTGGAGATGAGGAACACCCACTTGAACAGCCGAATCATGATCACCTCACTGCTACTGAGGGTACTCATGCGCGATGTCAGAGCAGCAATGCCCGAAGCCAGTCGCTGACAACCTCGTCGCAGTCGCCAGTAGACGCGCTCGCCTACCGGTTAATGCGGAGGCCGGCCTCGGTGTCGGGGTCGACGACGACGGCGGTTTCGCCGGCGAGCCAGTCGAGGACGTCCTGGCCGGCGAGGTCGCGGCGCCAGCCGGCGAAGAGGGGCAGCGGGGGCTCCTGGGTGCGGTCGCCGACGAGCCACCAGGCGATGACGTCGTCGATGTCGCGGCGGGTGGCGACGAAGCGGGCGGCGATGTCGGACTCGCGGCAGCGGGCCTGCACGATGCCGGAGAGGACGGCGGGCCAGGCCTGACCGAGGTTCGGGAGGTGGGGCGGGTTCTCGTCCATCTCGGGCGGGTCTTCGACGCCTCGGGCGACGGCTTCGAGGATGGCGCGGCCGTAGCGCTGCGCGGTGCCTTCGCCGAGGCCGCGGATGGCGGCGAACTCGTCGGCGAAGAGCGGGGGACGGCGGCAGAGTTCGAGGAGCGTGCGGTCGTTCATGAGCCACGAGGGCGGGCGGTTGGCACGACGGCACTCGATCTCGCGCCACGCCGAGACGGCGCGCAGGGCGCCGAGCGAGCGGCGCTTGAGGCCGTTCCAGCCACGCACGCGGCGGTACATCTCCTCGGGTGGGGTGCGCTCGGCCCACTGCTCGGCGAGGGCGTCGCACTCTTCCTCGACCCACGGCAGGCGGCCCCGGGCCTCGAGGTCGGCGCGCAGCGTGCGCCACGCGAACGGGAGGTACCGGACGTCGTCGAGGGCGTAGCGGATCTGCTCCTCGGAGAGCGGACGGCGCGACCACTCGGTGAACTGCGCGCCCTTGTCGAGGTGGACGCCACACAGGCGCTCGACGAGCGCGCCGTAGCCGATCTGTTCGCCCCAACCGAGGAAGGCGCCGGCGATCTGAGTGTCGAAGACGCGCGTGCCCCGGACGGCGAACTGGCCACCGATGAGGGCCAGATCGGCCTGCGCGGAATGGATGACGACCTCGACGGCCGGGTCACCCACGAGGTCAACGATGGGCTGCACGTCCACCTTCAGCGGGTCAACGGCGGCGACGCGCGGGACCTCGATGTCGCCCCAGCCCACCTGCACGAGGCTGAGCTCGGGGATGTAGCGACCTTCGGTCATGAACTCGAGGTCGAGGGCCACCCAACCGGCGGCGCGGATCTCAGCGGCGATCGCGGCGACCTCAGTGGGGTCAGTGACGAGCGCTGGCTGCGGCTGGATGAGTGTCACTACGTGACGATAACACCGTGGGTTGTTATGACCTCGCCCGGAGGGGGCCCGAATTCCAGTCTGTGAGCCTTGATCAGCGGTCGGAGCGGACCCAGCCGGGACCAAAGCCGAAGTCGATCCGGTTCCAATCGGGCCGGCCCATGGAGGGGGAATAGGGGCCGAGGTTGTCGCCGTTGATGGCGATGAGCACGGTCTTGCCCTTGTCCGTCCACACCTGGATGCGCTGGCCGCCCTCCCAGGCCTGGCGCTGGCGGGCCTTGAGGGAGCCATCGAACTGGACGACGCCATCGACGGTGACCCGCACGAGGGAGTCCTCCTGTGCGGCGAGGCCGACGGTAACCCGGCCCGCCGCGGGCTTCACGACGGGCGGGCCGAAGGCCTCGGTGGCTGGCGCGGTGGCGACCCCACCTGGCGTCCGTGCATCGGGCGAGCGGGTGACGAAGGCAGCCGCGCCGCCCAGCACGAGGACGAGCGCGGCGGCCGCGGCCGGGAGCGCAAGGGCGAGGGGGACACGGCGGCGGGCCGGAGCGGGCCGCTCGATCGGTCCGTCCGGCTCGAACGGGAAGGGTAGGGGCAGCGGTTCGTCGTACTCGTCGTCAACGGGGACGGTGGGAGCGACGCGGGCGGGGGCTGGCGCGCGCCGGCGTGCGGGTGCGGGTGCGGGTGCGGGTGCGGGTGCGGGTGCGGGTGCGGGTGCGGGTGAGAGTTCGAAGGTGGGGGCGCGGAGTTCGGAGCGGAGCGCGCGGAAGCCGGATAGCAGGAAGAGGTACAGCACCAGCACGACGCTGATGCGCAGCCCCAGCAACACGATTGGCCAGGCTTCGTCCGCCATGCCTTCGATCCTCTCGCGCGCCGTCCCGGACTCGTCCGGTAGGCTGAGATCGAGGATACCGATCGCGAGGCGAGTAAGGAGCAAGACCTGGTCAGCACGTCGATCCACCCGGGACGCCGATCACGCGGCCAGACGTTGCTGTTGCTGATCGCCCCAGCAGTGCTGTTGGCAGCAGCACCGTCGATCGTGCTGGCTTCGACCGAGGTGCGGCCCGAGCCTGCGCTCCCCGTGCTGCTGGCGATCGTCGCCGCGCTGCCGCTGGTGACAGCGTTTGCACTCCGCGCGCTCGGGCGGGTGTGGGATCCGTTGCTGTTGTCGCCGGCCTGGGTGTTATGCGCGCTGGGACTGGCCGTGATCGCGCGTGTGCAGCCCACGATCTTGCCGACGCAGGTGCTGTGGATCACCATCGGCTGGTCCGCGTTCATCGCGCTGGTGGGATTCCCTCCGCTCCTCGAGTGGTTGCGGCGGTTCAGGTATCTGCTGATGGCAGCCGGCATGCTGCTCGCGGGGATCACGCTGCTGTTCGGCGCGGACGTGACGGG
>CANFFZ010000016.1 GCA_947446155.1 Chloroflexota bacterium
CCCGCATTGCGGGGCCTGTTGCATATCTGTGCGGGTGACTGCTTTCCGTGTGGCGGGGATGGCTGGTACGTATACTGAGGGCGTATCGGTCGACAGGCTCTGGCCTGTTGCGGTGCAGTACTTGCTCCCGGCGCGAGTGACTCGCGATTCCGACGCGCGTTGTGCGCGGCCACGAAGGGGGAGAGTCCCTTGCCTACGAACCAACCGACGACACTCGGCGCGTTGCGCCAATCTGGGTTCCAGGTGCTTCCGGTGCGGGAAGAGATTCGCAAGAACCTGATCGAGAAACTCGCGAAGAACGAGCCGCTGTTTCCGGCGATCCACGGCTACGAGGACACGGTGTTGCCGCAGTTGCAGAACGCGATCCTCTCCGGGCACGACATCATTCTGCTCGGCGAACGCGGTCAGGCGAAGTCGCGGATCATTCGCAGCCTGGTGGGTTTGCTGGACGAGTGGACGCCGGTGCTGGAGGGCGTCGAGATTCCCGAGAACCCGTTCCAGCCGATCAGCGAGCAGGGCCGCAACCTCGTCGAGGCGATGGGTGCCGACGCGCCGATCCAGTGGATGCATCGCGACGAGCGGTACGGCGAGAAGCTGGCGACGCCGGACATCACGATCGCCGACCTGATCGGCGAGGTTGACCCGATCAAGGTGGCGGAAGGGCGCTACCTGTCCGACCAACTGACGATCCACTTCGGGCTGATCCCGCGCACGAACCGGGGCATCTTCGCGATCAACGAGTTACCCGACCTTGCAGAGCGGATCCAGGTGGGTCTGCTGAACGTGATGGAAGAGCGGGACATCCAGATTCGCGGTCACAAAGTGCGGTTGCCGCTGGACGTGTTCATTGTGGCGACGGCGAACCCCGAGGACTACACCAACCGCGGACGGATCATTACGCCGTTGAAAGACCGCTACGGCTCACAGATCCGTACGCACTACCCACGGTCAGTCGAGGAAGAAGTGCAGATCATTCTGCAAGAGTCGTCGCGCCTCGACGCGCCCGGTTACAACGTGATGGTGCCAGAGTACATGCAGGAGATCGTGGCGGAGATCACTCGGCTGGCGCGACGGTCGCCGGACGTGAACCAGCGGTCGGGCGTGTCGGTGCGCGCTTCGGTAGCGGACTACGAGACGATGCTCGCGAACGCGCTGCGGCGGGCGATCCGGCTCGGCGAGAAGGATGTCGCGCCGCGGGTGTCAGACCTCTGGTTCATCCGCGCCGCGCTCGAAGGCAAGATGGAGTTCGAGACCGTCGAGGACGGGCGCGAAGACCAGATCATCGACCGGCTGGTGCATGGTGCGGTAGTGGCGGTGTTCAACCGGCGCTTCTCGATCTCTGACCTTGAGGCGCTGACCAATGTGTTCAAGTCGGGTATCTCGGCGGACACCGGCGAGGCGATGGCGGCGGGGCATTACACCGACCTGCTGCAGCAGGTTGAGGGACTGGCGGACGCCGTCGCGCAGCTGACGGAGGACAAGAACCCGGCGGTGCTGGCCTCGGCGGTCGAATTCGTGCTCGAAGGGCTGCACCTGAACAAGCGGCTGAACAAGGACTCGGTGATGGGGCAGACTCGCTACCGAGGCTAGCCCGGGTCGCGCACACGCGGACGCCCGCCGGTACGACGACGGGCGCGGGAGGCAATCATGGTCGCCATCCACCGCTATAGCGAATGGGACGGCACGCAGGACATCCCCGCGCTGGACGCGAATGATGTTCTGGACGCGCTCTCCGATGACCTGATGAACTTTGGCGATCTGCAGCACGCGCTGCGGAACCTGATGCAGCGCGGGATGCGCGGGCAGCAGGGCGGCAAGATGCAGGGACTGCGCGACCTGCTGCACCAGTTGCGGCAGCAGCGCCGTGAGCGGCTGGATCAGTTTGACTTGGGCGGCGTGATGGAGGATATCCGCAAGCAGCTCGAGGAGATCCTGAACCTAGAGCGGAACACGCTCGACGAGCGCACCGGCGAGCCGCAAGGACAGCAGGCTGACGGCACCGACACCTCGGACATGGATGGCGGCGAGGGCGAGCAGGGTGAAGCCCGCGAGAGGCAGAACGGGCAGCAAGGCCAGCTCGGTCAGGCGGGTCAGCAGGGGCAGGCCGGGCAGGCCTCGGATGAGGCTGGAGAGCAGGGCGACGCGCAGGGGGAGCAAGGCGGCGAAAGCGAGCAGGATCAGTTCGAGGAGATGCTGCGGCGGATCGCGAAGCGGAAGCGCGACTTCCTCGAACGGCTGCCGGAAGACGCCGCGGGGCAGATGAAGGAACTGCAAAACTACGAGTTCCTGAATCCCGAGGCGCAGGAGCAGTACCAGCAGTTGATGGCGCAGTTGCGCCAGGCGATGACCGAGCACTTCTTCAAGGACGTCTCGAAGATGGTGCAGGAGATGTCCGACGGCGACATGCAGCGCATGAAGGACATGGTGCAGGCGCTGAACGACATGCTGGTGCAGAAGATGCGCGGGCAGGAGCCGGACTTCCAGCAGTTCATGGATCAGTTCGGCGACATGTTCGGCGACAACCCGCCACAGTCACTGGATGAGTTGGTCGCGCAGATGCAGGCACAGATGCAGGCGATGCAGTCGCTGATGGAGTCGATGCCGTCCGACCAGCGGTCGCAGTTGCAGTCGTTGCTCGCGGATAAGCTGGGCGACCCGGAGCTGGAGGGAGAACTGTCGCAACTGGCGCTCAACCTCGACTACCTCAACCCGGGACGGGAGCGGTCGCCGTCGTACCCGTTCCGTGGGGACGAGGAGATCGGCCTCGGTCAGGCGCTCGACCTGATGGGCGAGATGCAGGAGATCGATGAGATAGAGCGCGCCCTGGAGCGGGCGCAGTACGACGGCGACCTGTCGAACATCGACATCGACAAGTTGCGGGATCTGCTGGGGGACGAGTCGGCGGAAGCGCTGGATCAATTGCAGCAGTTGCTGAAGACACTGGAGGACGCGGGATACATCCGGCGCAAGGGCGAGGGCTGGGAGCTGACGCCGCAGGGGATGAAGAAGATCGGGCAGCGGGCACTCGGCGAGATTTACCAGCAGTTGAAGAAGCAGGGGATCGGCAATCACCCGATTCCGGAGTCCGGTCGGCACGGCGAGCGGCAGGGCGATACGAAGACGTATGAGTTCGGCGATCCGTTCCACCTGCACATGGGACGGACGATCATGAACGCGGTGGAGCGCGACGGGCCGCAGGCGCCGGTGCGGCTGCTCCCCGAGGACTTCGAGATCTACCGTTCGGAGCAGATGACGCGGACGGCGACGGTGGTGATGGTCGACCTGTCGTGGTCGATGGCGCTGCGAGGGTCGTTCCAGGCGGCGAAGAAGGTGGCGCTGGCGCTGCACAACCTGATCAGCGCGCAGTACGCGCGCGACACGCTGTACGTGATCGGGTTCTCAGCGTACGCACGCGAGTTGAAGGTGCAGGATCTGCCGTACGTGCGGTGGGACGAGTCCGTGCTGGGCACGAACATGCATCATGCGCTGATGCTGGCGCGGCGGCTGCTGGCGAAGCATCGCGGGGCGACGCGGCAGATCATCATGATCTCGGACGGCGAGCCAACGGCGCACCTGGAGCGCGGGAAGTCCCAGTTCTCGTACCCGCCAAGCCCGGTGACGATCCGGGAGACGCTGAAGGAAGTGAAACGGTGCACCCAGGAGGGCATCACCATCAATACCTTCATGCTCGACCGGAACTACTACCTGAAAGAGTTTGTGAACCAGTTGGCGAAGATCAACGGCGGGCGGGTGTTCTACACGACGCCGGATAAGTTAGGCGAGTACATCTTGGTGGACTACGTGCAGAACCGGCGGAAATCGATCAACGCGCGATAGCGGGACGGGCTGAGGCGACGCTGACGCGGGCCTGTGACTTGCGGATGGCCGATCGCGCATGGGGCTGAGGCGCGGTACAGCGGCGCACTGATTGCTGACACATGGATGAACATTGCGCCGCGCACGATGGTGGTGCGGAATCCGTATAAGCGGCGTGCGCCCCCGGAAGACGTGCTGCTGCGCGAGACAGTGGACACATTGGTGACGACGTGGTGGAGCGTCGATATTCAGAAGACGCGCGCGCCGGGACACGCGACGGAGATCGCGCGACGCGCCGCAGCGGCTGGCGTGGATGTGGTGGCGGCGTGTGGCCATGACGGCACGGTCTCGGAGTTGTCGAAGGGCTGACGGGGACGCGGACGGCGCTCGGGGTGTTGCCAGCGGGGACGGCGGATGTGTGGGCGCGCGAGGTGCTGATCCCGCGCGACCTAAGCGACGCGGTGCGCGCGCTGACGACACCGCGGCGGGTGCGGGTGGATGTGGGGCGGGTACGGGTGGCTTCGGGCGCGGAGCGGCGATTCCTGTTGATGTGCAACGTGGGGATGGACGCCGAGATAGTGCGGCGGGTGGAGCAGATTCCCGCGGTGGGAAAGCGGTCGTTTGGGCGCGGGTGGTATGCGGGGATCGGGGCGTATGTGTTCGGTCGGTCCGAGCCAGCGGGCGCGACGGTAAGCGTCGATGGGACGGTGCTAGACGGGCCGCTGCTGATGGCGGTGACGGGGAACACGCGTTTGTACGGCGGGATGACGCGGCTCACGGCGGCAGCGCGGGCGGACGACGGCGTGCTCGACCTGTGTACGTTCGCGGGGGATGGGATCGACTACCGACAGGGAGAGGGGCGCGGATCGAGATCGCGACGGAGTGGCCGCTGCCTGTGCAGACGGACGGCGAATATATCGGCACCACACGAGTCTCGATGTGGGTGGAGCCGGGGGCGCTCACGGCTCTGATTGCGCCGCAGCCGAACGTGCTGTTCTCGCGGGGTTAGCCGATTGGTTCCAGTACGCCGGCGTCGATGCGGTAGCGGCTGGCGGCGGAGAGTTCGGCGGGGGCAGGGCGGTCTGGGTCGGGCGAGGTGATGATGACCTGATCGACCTCGAAGGCGGCGGCGAGGACGCGGGCACGGCGGCCGGCGTCGAGTTCAGAGAGCACGTCGTCGAGGAGGAGGACGGGCGGGTCGCCGGTGCGGGCGGTGGAGAAGGCGACCTCGGCGAGGCGGAGGGCGAGGGCGATGCCGCGCAGTTCGCCTCGGGAGGCAGTGGAGCCAGCGGGGTGACCGCCGATGAGAAAGGCGACGTCGTCGCGATGCGGGCCGATGCGGGTGGTGCCGGCCTGGATGTCGCGGGTGCGGCCAACCACTAGGGCTTCGAGCAGTTTCGGGGCGAGGCTGGTGGTGGAGGAAGCGACTGTTTCGATGAGCGGAGGGGGGAGTGCGGGGCGGTAGCAGACCTCGAGCGGGGCGCTGCCGGTGGAAAGCGCGGCGTAGCGCTGGGCGGCGTCAGTGTTGAGTGTGGCGATCGCGTGCGCACGGCTGGTGATGAGCATCGCGCCGGTCTGCGCGAGTTCCTCGTCCCAGAAATCGAGTTCGCCTGGTTGGCCTCGGCGTTCTTGCAGGCGGCGGAGCAGGCTGTTGCGCTGCTGGAGGACGCGCTGGTAGCGCTGGAGGGCGCGGACGTATGCGGGGTCAAGTTGGGAGAGGGTGATATCGAGGTAGCGGCGGCGGGCGGTAGGGGCGCCGTCGATGATGCCGAGATCGTCGGCGCTGAACAGCACGACACGCAGGCGGCCGATGAGATCGGAGGCGCGGCGGGCGACGCCGTTTACGCGGAAGCGGCGAGAGGCGGCGTTGGCCTCGATGCCAGGGGTGGCGGGGCGGGCGCTCACGATGACCTCGATGGTGATGTTGTCGTCGACTGCGGTGTGGACGCGGGCGGCGTAGCGGGCAGCGGGGAGCGGGTCGTCGCGGAGGGCGTCCCATGCGATCAGCTCGAGGTCGTTGGCAATGCGGAGGCTGCGCGTGGTGGCGAGGAGGGCGATGCCTTCCAGCAGGTTGGACTTGCCGCTGCCATTCTGGCCGGTGACGACGTGCAACCCTGGTGTCAGCGGGAGTTCCAGACGGCGGAACGAGCGCGCGCCGGCGAGTGAGAGGTGCGTGATATGCACGGCGCTGCGGCGCGCCGTCAGCCAGCCGGCGCGCTGGGCTCCTTGGCATCATCAACCTCAGCGGCTGGAGCGCCGCCTGGAGCGGGCGCCTCGGGGAGGCGTAGTTCGACGCAGAAGCGGGAGCCGGTGCCGCCGGGGACAGCCTCCACCCAGAGGTGGCCGCCCTGCATATCGGTGAGGCGGCGGGCGACGGCGAGGCCGAGGCCGGAGCCGGGCACCTCGGGTGCGCCGTTGCGGTGGACACGGTAGAACGGCTCAAAGATGCGCTGGCGATCGAGCAGGTCGATGCCGGGGCCGGAGTCCTGCACCTCGATGCGGATGCGCGCATCGACGGCGTGGGCGCGGAGGACGATGGCGCCGTTGGTGGGGCTGAAGCGGTTGGCGTTGGAGAGCAGGTTGAGCACGATCTGTTCGAGGGCGCGGCCGTCGCCGAAGGCTTCGAGCGGTGCATCGGGAAGATCGAGGACGAGCGACTGGTCGCGGGCCATGAAGGCGGGGCGAAGGATGGTCTCCGCGTCGCGAAGCGCCTCGGCGACATCGAACGTCTGCATCTCGACACGGAGGCCGGCTTCCTCGATGCGGCCGAGGGCGAGGAGGTCGTTGACGAAGGTGGCGAGGCGGTCAACGCCGCGGGCGAGTGAGCCGAGCAGGAGTTCCTTGTTGCCGTTCATGAGTTGCTGGTCGGTGCCGAGCAGTTTGGCGAAGGCCTGGATGGAGGTGAGCGGTGCGCGCAGTTCGTGGGCGATGGCGTACAGGAACTCACGGCGGCGGGCGTTCTGCTCCTCGAGGTCACGGGAGCGCTCGTAGGCGACCTGGTACTGGCGGGCGTGGTCGAGGGCGGCGGCGAGAATGGCGCCCATGGTGTGCAGCAGGGCGCGGTCGCCGAGCCAGCCACGGTGGCGGCTGGCGAGCAGCAGCTGGCCAAGGCGCTCATCGCCGCGCAGGATGGGGATTCGGGCGACCCACGGGCGGCGGCCGATGGTGAGTTCCATGCCGAGCAGCCACGGGTCGTCGATGGTGTGCTCGCGCCCGACGCTCACCACGTTTGCGAGACGGTCGGAGAGGCCGGCCTCGCTGGCCCAGCCGCGGCGGGCACCGGCGACGGCGAGGGGGACAAGGCGCGTCGCAGCCTCGTCATCACCGCTGACGGCGGCGACGATGCCACCGCGCGCGAGGCCCGCGCCGATGACGAGTTCGAGGGTGGCCTCGGCGGTCCCCTCTATGCTGGCGGGGACGGAGAGCGTCTCGACGAGGATCTCGACGAAGGCGTGGCGCTGGCGCTCGCGCGTGAGGCGGTGGAGGTGCCAGGCGAGTGTGAGGATGAGCAGGCCGGCGAGGGCGGCATCGGCGGCGGCGAGCCAGAAGCGGAAGCCTTCGACATTGGCCTCGATGAAGGCGACGGCGGCGAAGAGATGCGCGGCCAGCAGCGCGGCGACGGCGAGCACTGCGACGGCGAGCAACCGGAGGCCGCGCCGGTGCACCTGACGCAGACGCTGTCGGGCGGGGACAGTGAGGAGCGCCGTTTCGATATTGAGTCCCCCTTGTGCCGACAGTGCGGCTGCCGCAGGCCCTCCACTGTGGGAGCGACGGAGGGGACGGATCAATCGAGTGTCAGGTGAAGAATACGCTCAGACATGGATGCCGAAGCGACTTTTGTGGGACGGCCGAGTAGGTTGCTGAGGGCGGCAGCGACCGCTTCCGGCTCGATGTGTTCGGCGAGTTGGAGGCGGAGACGCGCCTCGCCCTGCGCGTAGGCCTCGATGCCGGCCGCGCGGATGCCGTTGATGCGGACGAGGGCGTCCTGAAGCCGCATCAAGCCCTGAAAGTCGGCGACGAGTGCGACGCGGAGGGCGACTGAGCCGCCTTCAGGGTCGAAGCCGGGGCCGGATGGAGCGCTGCCGTTCGCGGCGGCAGCGGCGGCAGGCGGTGCCGCAGGTGGAGGCGGTGCTGCCGCGACGGGCGCAGGCTGTGGCGGTGCGGCTGCTATGGGTGTCTCGGGTACTGGTGGTATTGGTACTGGCTCGGTGCCCGGCGCAGCCGCGACCGGCGAAGTGGCCGGTGTGGGGGGCCCGGTCGGCGTCGGTACCACCGGAGGGACGGGAGGTGTGGGGGCGGTGGGCAGGATCGCTGACTGGGGCGGTTGCATCGTGGGCGTGGGCGTGGGCGTGGGCGCAGCGGCAGCGACCGGTGCTGCCGTGTAGGCGGCCGGGGCTGGGCGGCGGAGGAGTGCCTCGATGTCGTCGAGGCGGGAATGGACGGAGCGGACATCGGCGACCAGGTCAGTGACGGAGCGGCGGATGCGTTCGAGCATCTGGCCGTTGGACTGGCGCTGTAGGAGTTGCTCAGCCTGCAGGATCGAGTCGTCGATGAGAGCCCGCGCGCGCGCGCGCGCCTCGGCGAGGAGCGCGGCGACCTCGTCGTCCGGTTCGGGCGATGTGACCGGTGGCTCGTGGGGGGGTTGGGTCATGGGTGACTCCGGTCGCGTACTGGACGGTACGGCGCTCGCGGGGAGGATTCCACTAACGCTGCGTCTGCTTCCAGATCACGCCGGGCGTGCGTCGGCGATAGTTCATCTTCGTCCCCGGAGAGCGCGAAGAGCAATGAGGCGACCGTACGCAGGAGCGCGCTGATGCCGCGTTCACTTGGGGTAGCTGTAGTTCATGGGGCAGGGTCACCTCGGCCGGCTCTCCCCCCGCAACGGCGCGAGGGACAGCCGGCGCTCATCGCTGTGACCGGGCCACCCGGTCTGGCCGAACAAACTTATACCCGCCGCCGCGTTCGTTCACGATCATCGGCGCGTCGTCCGGGTTATCGCCGAGCTTGCGGCAGAGGTGCTGGATGTGCACTTTCAGGTAGTCGACCTCATCTACGTACTCACGGCCCCATGCCTTGGCGAGCAGGGTGCGGAAGTCAGCACGCGGTTTTCATTACTGCTGAGGTGGTAGAGGATGCCGTACTCGATGGGCGTGAGTTTGACGGGGGGGCTTCCACGCTGACTTCGCGGCTGGCGTAGTCGATGTAGAGAGGGCCGGCGCGGAAGGGCGGGCCTTCGCTGATGGGCACCTGCGACTCGGTGCGGCGCATGACCGCGCGGACGCGGGCTAGCAGTTCGAGGTGCGAGAAAGGCTTGGTGATGTAGTCGTCCGCGCCGAGTTCTAGGCCGCGTACTTTGTCGACCTTGTCGCGGTGGGCAGTGAGCACGGTCACGGGGATATCCGAGTTGCGGCGGATCTGCTCCAGCACCTGGAAGCCATTCATATCGGGGAAGCCGACATCGAGGACGACGATGTCGGCGAGTTGCGGCGGACGTATGCGATGCCCTGCGCGCCGTTGGCTGCGTGGGCAACATCGGAGTCAGGCCAGCGTAAGGTAAAGGTCAGTGATATGACCTTTCCGATATCCGGCTCGTCGTCGATGACCAGTACGCGCATGGGCGACTATATGTTTCTGCCCGCAGGCATAGCATGTTTCGAGCCGTACGTTCACGGCAGACGATACGACAGTCAAGGTTTACGCGAGGAGCATGGTGTGGCTGACGCGGTATTACGAGTGGGTGCAATCGGGGCGGGCGCGAACACGCGGCTGCGGCATATTCCGGGTCTGAACGCGATCGACGGCGTTGCGGTGGTGGCGGTGTGCAACCGATCCGAGGCGAGCGGGCGGCGGGTCGCGGACGAGTTCGGGTTTACGCGGGTGGAGACCGATCCGGAGGCGCTGTTCCGGGATCCGGAGATCGACGCGATCTGCATCGGCACGTGGCCATACCGGCACAAAGAGTACGCGGTGCGGGCTCTGGAGGCGGGGAAGCACGTGTTATGCGAGGCGCGAATGGCGATGGATACCAGCGAAGCGCGTGCGATGCTGGCGGCGGCGGAGGCGCGGCCCGACCTCGTGGCGATGCTGGTGCCGGGGCCGTTCGACCTACGGTCGTGGCGGACGATCCAGCGGGTGGTGGGGGACGGGCTGTTGGGTGAGGTGCGCGAGGTACACGCGACAGTGCTGAGCGCCGGGGCGCTTGTCCCGGAGGCGCCGCTGCACTGGCGGGAGCAGTCCGAGTTCTCCGGCACGAACGCGATGACGGTGGGTATCTACGCCGAGGTGGTCCACCGCTGGCTGGGGCCGACGGAGTGGGTGATGGCCGATGCGACGACGTATGTGACGAACCGACTGGATGAGCACGGTCAGCGCGTCACGCTGGACGTGCCGGATAGCCTAGGCATCCTGGCGCGGATGGCGAATGGGGCGCGGGCGGTGTACCGCGTGAGCACGGTGGCGCACGCCTCGCGGGATGCGAATGGGGTGTCGATTTTTGGGAGCAGGGGGACGCTGCACTGGTCGGCGGACGACTTGATGACGTTCGCGGCGTACGGCGAGCAGGCGCGGCCGTTGCCGCCTGACCCGGGCACCGAGGGGCGATGGAACGTCGAGGCCGACTTTGTGGCGTCGATCCGCGAGGGGAAGCCGGTGGAGTTGACCTCGTTCGCGGACGGGCTGCGGTACATGCAGTTCACGGAGGCGGTGTGGCGGTCGTGGCGCGAGCGGCGGCCGGTCGCGTTAGCCTCAGTATGACGGCGGGGATGAGGGGACGCGCATGAGATCCGTGGGCTATTCGTACCGGATGTCACCGGGCGGGGGATCGTTGAGCGGAATGCTGTTCCGCGCGGCGATCAATGCGGCGGGACTGTTTCTCGCCTCGGCGATCGTGCCGGGGGTTCGTATCAACGACTGGCAGTCGCTGGTGGCGGGGACGGCGATCTTCGCGATCGTGAACATGTTGCTGAAGCCGGTGGCGGCGCTGTTCTCGGCGTGCCTGATTGTGCTGACGTTTGGGCTGTTTGCGATTGTGATCAACGCCGCGATGCTGATGGTGAGCGCATGGGCGGCGGGACGCCTCGGTCTCAACTTCCACGTTGATGGGTTCTGGCCGGCTGTGCTGGGGTCGCTGGTAATCTCGGTGGTGTCGCTGATGGCGACGATGGTGACGGGACGGCGGGGGTAGCGATGAGCGACGGCTGGCTCGAACGGCATCGCGCATCACTCGAAGGCGTGGGGCGAGTGTTGGAACTCGGATGCGGGCCGGGCGAGGATGCCGAGGCGCTGCGCGCATGGGGACTCGATGTGGTGGCGACCGATCTGCCTGCGACGGCCGAAGTGGCGGATGCACGCGTCCGGCTCGGCACCCGCTCGCTGATCTACGCCGACCACAGTTGCCCGCTTCCCTTCGCCGATGCTGTCTTCGATGGAGTCGTGGCGTCGTTGTCGCTCTACTACTTTTCGCACGCGACTACCGCATCAATGATCTGCGAGATCGCTCGCGTGCCGAAGCCGCGCGGCGTCCTCGTGTTCCGCGTGAACGCGACGGATGACGTGGAGTACGGCGCGTAGGGCGGTATCGAGATCGAGCGCAACTTCCGGAAGTCCGAAGTGGAAGCGCCGTATGGGGCGACGAAGCGGTTCTTCGATGAGGCGGCGGTGCGCGAGGTGCTGCGTGACGGGTTTGCGCTGGTGAACCTCGAACACCGGGAGGTCACGCGGTGGGCGCGACCGAAGCAGGTATGGGAATGCGTGGCGCGGCGTAAGTGATCATGCGTGCCGGAGAATGTCCGCGAAGAACAAGCGCGGTGTCTTCATTCGCTTTAGGGCTGGTCGTATATGTTCGCAGGAGTAA
The DNA here is from genome assembly GCA_947446155.1 of Chloroflexota bacterium. Next base: position 11,669 of record CANFFZ010000016.1, read on the forward strand.
ATGACCGCACTTTTATTCGTCTTGTGGCTGACGAGGGAAGTGGGTTTTCCCGAGATCCTCAAAGAAAGCGATGTAGAGAATTCAATCGGCGTTAGGGGATTCGCCCACGAGAGAAGACTCGATCGTCATCGGTTGCGTGATTGTGTCGCCTGCGCCGACTACATCGATGCGGTGAACGAAGAATGGGCGTCACCAATCAACGGCCGCCCTGGATGCATCAATCTCTGCCCGAAAGGCTTGCTTGGTCAGGCCTTGAGTTGATGCGTTCCTTAGCCACGCGTGGATTTTAACGTTTAGCGCAGGCCCTGTGCCTGGATTCCCAGATGTTGCCTCACGGTAGTGTTCACCGGTCTGCACTTGTTTCACTGTGGGGTTACGCAGTACGACCACCGGGCGATATGTCGCTGCCAGAGTTTCCCCGTGTTGTTCGGCTCTCTGACTGATTTGGCGTTGAACTGGTCGGTACGCGAGCACTGCTGCCACAACTGTGGCGATCTGCGTGATCAGCAGACCAATCCAACCCAATCTGAGCTTCTGCCGATGGTCACGTGAATCGAACCTGCGGCGAGCATCGTCACGGTTAACTCCTAACCGTGCTCGTTGCGCCGTTCTTGATGACCTCGATGCGGTCGGGGAGGCGGTCGGCGATGGCGGGGACGTGGGAGATGACGCCGATCATGCGGTCGCCGCTGGAGAGCAGTTCGAGCGCCTCGATGGCGACATCGAGAGCGTCCGCGTCGAGGGTGCCGAAGCCTTCGTCGAGGAAGAGTGATTCGAGGCTGAGCGCGCCGCCGTGGCCGGACAGTTGTGGGAGGCGTTCGGCGAGCGCGAGGGCGAGGGCGAGGCTGGCGAGGAAGGTTTCGCCGCCAGAGAGCGTCTTCACGGAGCGCTGCTCGTCGCCGTTGAATCGATCCACGATGACGAACTCGTCGCCGTCGGCGGCGAGGCGGTAGCGGCCACGGGAGAGGTGTTCCATGCGCTCGCCGGCCTCGGTGGCGAGGACGTGCATGGCCTCGCGCTGGACGTAGGCGACGAAGCGGTTGCGGTGCAGTTCCTGTTCAAGACCGGCGGCGACCTCCGCGTTGCGGGTGTTGGCCGCAGCTTCGGCGCGGAGGCGTTCGCTCTCGGCGCGTTCTTTATGCGCGAGTTCGATGGCGCCGATGGTGCGGGTGAGCGAGCGGTCGGTGTCGCGCTCATCCGCCTCGAGTTTCCCGGCGGTGGCGGTGAGGTCATCGGCGGACGGCGGCTCGGCGAGGCCGAAGGCGCGCCAGTGTTCGCGGTAGGCATCGCGCGCGCGAGCAGCCTCGGCTTCAGTGGACCCGTGATTGGCGGTCGCGGTCGTGGCGGCGGCGGTGGCACGGGCGACGGCGGCGCGGCGCTCCTCGGTGAGCGCGGTGGCGAAGGCTTGCTGCTGCCCGGCGGCGCGCGCGGCCTCATCGAGTGCAGTGGCGCGTTGTGCGCGCTGCGTCATGGCAGCGAGCGATGCGAGCAGTGCGTCCGCCTCGGCGGCGTCCTGCGCGCCGAGGGCATCGAGGCGTGACTGCGCTTCGACGGCGGCGCGCGTGGCTTGGGCGGTGAGTGCGTCGCTGTGTGTTGCTGCTGTGGTGGTGGTTCGCGCGGCCTCGTCAGCGGTGCGTGTGGCGGTTTCGGCGATGCGTGCGGCACCGCCGCCCTCCGCGTGGGCATCGAGCGCCACGCGGAGGGCGGCGGTGAGCGCGCCGGAGGGCGGGTCAGCCTCGATGGTCTCGATGTCCGCAGGCACCTGTACGAGCAGCAATTGCAGATCGCGTTCGAGGGTGCGGGCGGCGGCGATTTGTTCCTCGGCGGCGGTGGCGCGCTGGCCCTCGGCTGCGGCGGCGGTGGAGGCGCGCTTGGCGGCGTGATCGATGCCGTCGCGGGTCACGGCGGCCTCGGCGCATTGCGCGTCGAGCACGATGATCTTCGTGTCGACGGCGGTGAGCGCGGCGCCGGCGGCCTCGGCGTGTGCGTGTGCGGCGGCGGCGGCGCTGGCGCGCTGCTGCTGCCCGGCGCGGGCGGCATCGAGCGCGCGCTGCGCGGCGGCGAGTGCGGCATCGGTGGCATCGAGGTCAGGCGCCGCGCGATCGGCGAGTGAGGTGATGGGCTCGCCGCAGACCGGGCAGGGTTCGCCAACCTTCAGGCCGCGACGGAGTGCGGCGGCGGCGTGCTCGCGCTGGGCGGCCTCGCGGTGCGCGGTCGCCTCGGTGAGCGCTGCGGCGGCGGCGGTCTCGGCGTCGTGTGCGCGGACGCGATGTGCCTCGGCGGTCGCGGCGGCGGCGAGGGCGGCGGTGCGGGTGCTGTCCGCGCGTTCGTGCTCGACGCGGAGGCCGATCAGTTGCTTCGCGAGCGTTTGCAGCACGCGTGCCTTCTGCTCGTACTCGTTGCTGCGCTGGAGGGACTGCGCGCGAGCAGCCTCGGTGGTGGCGATCTGCCCGGCGAGGGCGGCGGCGGCGGTGCGTGCGGGGGCGGCGACGGCGGCGAGGCGCGTGCGTGCGGCGGCGAGTGCGGTGGTGGCGGACTCCGAGGACACGCGTTGTGTCTCGGCAGTTGCGGCAGCGCGAGCGGCGTCACCGCGCGCCCGATCGGCGGCATCCTGCGCGATGGTGACGGCCTGCTGCGCGCGCGAGAGATCGTCGCGGGCGGCAGCGCGCTGCTGCACGAGCGCGACTTGCTGTTCGAGGCGGCGGTGCTCCTCGGCGTCGTAGCCGAGCGCGGCGCGTTCGGAGGTGAGGGCGGCAAGGTGCTGCGCGGCGGCCTCGGCAGCGGTCACGGCCTGCGCGGCGGCGGCTTCGGTGTGCGCGAAAGCCTCGGCAGCCACGCGTGCGGCCTGTGCGGCGTCGGCGGCGATGCGGGCACGGTCGGCGGCGGCGCGCTCAGCCTCGGTGAGCGTGGCGAGGTTGGTGCGTTGTACGGCGACCTCGCGGAGACGAGTCTCGAACTGTGCGCGGTCGGCCTCGAGGATGGTGACGGCCTCGGGGGTGGCGAGGGTGAGGCGTCCGGCTTGCTCGTGCTGCATCTCGGCGGCGGCACGGGCGCCGACGGAGCGGGCGTGGGCATCGGCGCGCATGCGCTCGTAGATGCCGAGGGCGAGGAGGTTGGTGAGGATGTCGCGGCGCTGGCCGGGGTCGCCGCGCAAGAAGGCATCGAACGCGCCCTGCGGGAGCAGTACGGTCTTGGTGAAGGTCTCGTAGTCGAGGCCGAGGACGCGTGTCACCTCAGCGGTGGCTTCGCGGGCGCGATCGGCGAGGGGGACGACGGTGAAGCCGTCAGGCGAGAGGCGGTCGAGGCGCGCCTCGGACTTGCGGCCGATGGAGCGGGAGACACGGTAGCGCTGGGGGCCGACGGAGAAGTCGAACTGCGCGCTCATGCTCACCGCGCCGTGGGTCATCAATTGCGCGGCGCGGTTGCCAACGCGCGGCACCTCGCCGTAGAGCGCCCAGGTGATCGCATCGAGCAGCGACGACTTGCCGGAGCCGGTGGGGCCGGTGATGGCGACGAGGCGGCGACCGGTGAAATCCACGACGCTGGTGTCGCGGAACGAAGTGAAGCCGCGCAGTTCGAGGCGGATGGGGCGCACGTTACGCCTCCGTCTCGGCGGTGACGGCGGCGTCGTGGAGGGTGCGGAAGAGCACGATCGTCTCGGGTGCGGGGTCGGCTTGGTGCTGCGCTCGGTAGTAGTGGACGAACTGCTCCTCGGGGGCGAGGGAGGCGAGCGATGGGTGCTCCTCGATCGCCTCGATGAGATCGGGGTACTCAGGCTGCACGTCGACGACACCGGGGAGTTGATCGCGGAGGCGCTGCGCGATGCCGGGCTCCTGCTTGCCGAGTTTCAGCACGACGCGAATGTGCGCGTTACCAAGCGATGCACCCTGCGCGAGCACGTTGTCGAACGTGTCGTGCAGTTGGTGCAGGCGGCGGCCCTTAGTGAGCGAGATGGAGCGCACGTCCGGCGGGCGGCCGGGAACAGCATCGACGATCACGACGCGCTTCTCATCGTGCGCCTCACCGAAGTCGAGTTGGAGGAGGGAGCCGGCGTACTCGGTGGGGACGGGGGCATCGGTGATGCGTTGCGGGCTGTGGATGTGGCCGAGCGCGATGTACTGCGGCGCCGGTGGGAGGGCGGCGGGCGCGATACCGTAGGCCTGACCGATATGCAGTTGCCGCTCGGAGCCGTCGCGCGCGGCGTAGCGCGCACCATTGAGGAAGACGTGTCCGGCGAGGATGTTCACAGTGTCTGGCGTGAACGGTGTGCACATGGCGCGATGGATCTCACCCGCGCCGTCGGCGTACGCGACGTAGCGGTCTTCTTCGAGGCCCATGAGTTGCGCGGCATCGACGAAGTCGCCCTCGCGCAGCCACGGGACGGCGGCGATGCGCGCGACATGCTCGCGGCCCTCGATGTTCAGGATGCCGCCAGCCTCGGGACGGTTCACGCGCCACTGAGTCTGCACGCCGAGCAGTTCGGACAACATGCCGAGCGCCTCGAGTTTGCGCGGCGAGTCGTGGTTGCCGGCGATGAGCACGACCTGGATGCCAAGGCCGATGCACTCACGGAGCGCCTCGAAGACCAGGCGGTCGGCCTCGGGGGTGGGGGTGGCGGTCTCCCAGATGTCGCCGCAGACGAGCATTGCCTCGACTTGCTCGGCGCGCGCGATGCCAACGAGTTCGGCGAGGACGGCCTCGAACTCGGCGGCGCGGCTGCGGCCCCGGATGGTGCGGCCAATGTGCCAGTCGGCGGTGTGGAGGATGCGCATCGGTTAGCGATTCTCGAAGCGCGCGAAGGGGTCGGTGGTGGCGGCGACCTCGGAGGCACGGGTGGCCCAGGCGGGGAAGGGGAACTGCACGAGCAGCGGGACGGGGATTTCTGGCTGGTGCAGGATCATTGTGCCGGGCTTGAGCAGGCTGGCGCGGGCGCGGGCGGCGGGGGTGAGGAAGCCGTACTCGTTGCGTTGCGCCTCGGCGGTGTCGAGGCGGCCGACGACGCGGAAGGCGCAGTTGGCGACGACGCGCGGCTCGACCTCGGAGGCGGTCTGCTGGGCGCCGATGAGCACGACGCCGAGGGAGCGGCCACGCTCGGCGATGTCGAGCAGCACGTCCTTGATGGGGCTGTGGCCTTCGCGCGGGGCGTACTTGTTCAGTTCATCGAGCACGACGAATACGAGCGGGCGGGCCGCACCGCGGGTCTCTTTCTCCTCGAACATGCGCTTGAGCACGGCGCCGACGACGAAGCGTTTGGCGCGGTCGTGTAGGCGGTGGATATCGACGACGGTGACCTGCTCGCGCTGCCAGTCGATCCGGTGCGAGGCCATGTCCTCGGAATCATCCCCGCGGACGAGGTGGCCGACGTGGGGGGCGGCGGCCTCCAGACGTCGGAGGAAGGCGTGGACGGTGCCGGGGGCGGCGCGGCCGGCCCACGTGCCGCCCTGATCGGGGTCGGTCATGGCGGCGATCTGCTCCACGAGTTCACGGAAGTCGTTGCAGCGGACGCCGCCGATCTCGACGGTCGCGCTGGTGACGGGAAGCGAGAGGCGGGCAGCCATCGCGAGTTGGGCCTCGACGGACTGGGCGACGTAGGCGATCTGCGAGCGCTCATCGTCGGCCTCGGCGAAGAGGAAGCGCAGATAGTGATCGGCGCAGAACTCGCGGAGGGTCCAGCAGTAGCCGGTGACGCCTTCGAGTCGCGAGCCGGTGTCGGGGATCGGCTGTGCGCCTCGGGCGACAGGAGCGTAGAGGGCGACGGAGCCGAAGGCCTGCGCGGGGAGGCCCATGGTGGCGTAGCGGGTGCGCTGTGTGTCGTCGAGGCGGGCGTTGGGCTTGTCGAGGAAGAGCAGATCCTCGCCCTTCACGTTGAAAATGATCGAGCGGGTGTTGGCGGCCTCGACACCGAGCGCGCCGCCCTCGAAGAGCGCATGGAGCAGGAACATCGCGTAGGAGGTCTTGGTTGCGATGCCGGAGATGCCGGAGATGTTCACGTGCGCGCCGCGCGTGCCATCGAGGAACTCCATGTTGGCGAAGATGGTCTCGCCGGCGCGGGAGAGGCCGAAGGGGACGCGCGTCTGCATGCCGTCGAAGAAGAGCGCCGCGTCGCGGGCCGCGCCGTGAGCTTGGTGCACTTCGGTGCCGGGGACGGGCGGGACGAAGATTTCGGGTTCGACGCGGGTGACGGAGACGTGGGCGACGACGGCGTGCTGCACGGGCAGGATGCCGTCGATGGCGAGGCGGACATCGGAGTCGAAGGAGACGCCCTCGTGCGTTGCGCGCACCTCGTCGACGACGCCGTAGACATCGATGACTTCGCCGTCAGGGAGCGGCGAGCGGAGGTGGACGACATCGTCGAGTTGCAGGTAGCGATCGTCCGCGACGAGCACCGAGAAGGAGAGCGGCGTGGACGCCTCGGCGGAGGTGCCGAGCACGAGGCCAGCGGGGCCGGTCTCCGTGATGTCCTTGAGGTTGCTGATGGGTGTGTGTCCGTTCATAGGGTGCCTCGTCCTACGGCAGTGGTGATGAGCCGCCCGATCCAGCGCCGGTCGCCGAGGCGGTGCGTGAGCGCGGATTCGAGCGCGCCGACCGGGATGAGATTTTGTGGTGAGCGCGGATCGCGCACGGGAGACGAGGCGAGCCTCGGTAGCACGCGTGCGGATTGGTCGGCGAGGCGGATGGCGTCCGGGATCGGTAGGGTGCCGGGCACCTCGAGACGCATCAGGCCCGCGAGCGGGTGGAACTGCGCGCTGAGGTCGGCGATACGCAGGAACCACGAGGTGCGCTCGTGACCGGCCTCGGTGATGCGGAAGAGCGGCGTGCGCTCGCCGGGCTTCAGCGTGAGCAGCAGCAACTGGTGCTCGGCGTCGAGATACCAGCGGTGGATGCGCTTGATGTAGCCGACGACGCGCTGGCCGGGTGAGCGGAGGCGCAACGGGCCGTCGACGAAGGTCAGGACAGACTCGTCGTGTGAGAGGGTCTCGGCGAGGCGCGCTTCCTCGTCGAGCATGTCGCGGTTGAGTGCGGCGACGAGGTCGTTGGCGCTGCTGGCCTGATCGGGGATTTTGGGGCGGAAGTGGAGCGTGGCCGCGCCGCAGGGGATGACCTGCGCGCGCGGCTCGCCGCCGGTCTGGAGGTAGCGACGTTCGAGGCGGATCGAGTCATCGAGGATGCGCGCGCTGCCGGGGTCGAGGCGCACCGCGCCGACGGCGAGCGAGCCGAACAGCCCGAAGAGCGCGCCGCCATCAGGGGCGTCATCCATCGCGTGCATCTCGGCGCGGCGGACGCCATCGATGATCTGGACAGCCTCGGGCGCAGGGCCGGAGAGGGCGACGGCCTGCCATGGCCCCTCGATGGTGGTGTCGGCGGGCGCGTCGTCCTCAGCGGCGTCGGCGTCGAACTGCATGGCGGTGCTGTACTCGGGCGCCCAGGGCAGGAGGCGGAGGGGCATGGCGTCTATCTCGGGGAGAGATGTGGGAAGTATAGCGAGCGATCGGTTCCGGCTCGCTCGATGCGTGAGTAGAGAGGCGAAGACAGAATGGTCAGGATGGTCTCGGTAGTGCTCTTCGACCTTGGTGGCGTGGTGTGCCGGTTCGAGCCGGGGCCGGGGCCGGGGCCGGGGCCGCGGCTGGCGACGCTTGTGCGATGAAGCGGGTTGCCGGAGCTCGAGGTGCAGGCACGGGTGTGGGAGTCCGGGCTAACGCGCGATTTCGACCTGGGGCGGTACACGAGCGAATGGCGGCAGACTGTGAACGAGCGGCTTGGCGTCGCGCTGGACTTCGATGCGTTCGAGTCAGTGATGCTTTCGGCGCTGACGGTGGACGACGACACGATTACGGTCGTGCACGCGATCGAGCCGCGTGTGCGGGTTGCGGTGCTCACGGATAATCCGCCGCTGCTGTTCTCGTTCCAGCTTGGGGCACTGAAGCCGTCAGCGGAGGCGTTCGAGATAGCGCTGGATCGCCTCGATGTCTCAGCGAAGCAAGTGTTGTTCATTGATGACACACCGGCGAACGCCGATGCGGCGCGCGCAACGGGTATGGAGGACGTGCGGTTTACCTCGGCAGCGGTATTGTGCGAGATTCTGGATGCTGTTGGCGTGCTGCGACGGAGGTAGTGGCAGACCGCTGGCGGCGTGGGCCGTATCCTCGGGTCATGCAGCCGAGCGAGCCTGAGCAGTTGTTTGAGCCGAACGCCGACCGCGCCACGTATGTGCGCGGGATGTTTGGCGACATTGCGGCGCGGTACGACCTGCTGAACACGATCATGACGGGTGGTCGGCATCACGCGTGGCGGCGGTTGACGGCGCGCGCGCTGGTACGGCCGGGCGACCGTGTGGTGGATGTCGGCTGCGGCACCGGCGACCTCGCGATCGCGTGCCTGCGGGCGGGCGCGGCGCGGGTGCTGGGTGTGGACTTCGCGCGACCGATGCTGACGCATGCGTACCGCAAGGCAGGCAGGCACGCGCGGCGGGTGTTCTCGTTCGCGGCGGGGGATGCGACGCGACTGCCGCTGGCGGACGCGAGCGTAGATGTGTGGTGCTCGGCGTTCATGGTGCGGAACATTCCCGACCTTGATGCCGCGCTGGCGGAGGCGCACCGGGTGCTGCGTCCGGGCGGGCGGCTGGGCATCCTCGAGATCCCGAAGATGGAAGCGGGGCCGCTACGGCCGTTTGCGCGGGCGTACTTTCAGCGCATGGTGCCGCTGGTGGGGCGGGTCGTGTCCGGGCATGAGAGCGCGTACCGGTATCTACCGGTGTCGGTTGATCACTTCCTCGAACCGGCGGAGTTGGCCTCGAAACTCACGGCGGCGGGGTTCGAGGTGCGGGATGTGCGGCGGCTGATGTTCAGCACGGTGGCGCTGCACGTGGCGGTGAAGGCGGGCGCAGCCCACTAGCCGATGCGATGGCTGCTCTCGATGTCGAAGAGCAGGGCGAGGTCGCGGCCAAACTCGAACTCGGTCATGTGCAGGCGTTCGGTGAGGCGACGCATTGTGAGTTCCGCAAGGTAGAGGAGTGTGGTGCGCGTCTCGGTGGAGAATGTTCCTTCGGGGCGGCGGTTGGAGAGGGCGATTTCGCCTTGCGTGGTGCGCGCTTCTGCGAGGAAGGCCCCGGTGGCATCGACGACCTCCATGGTGCGGAAGCCACTGTCGAGTCGCTCCGTGCCGATGCGTGCCCCGTCGGGAAGCGCCTCGATGCTCCGGCGGACCACATCGGCGATCTGGATGCCGTTGGCTTGGAGGCCGAAAAAGCGTAACTCGATGCCCTGATGATCCTCGTAGGCCGTGTGCGCGAAACGCATCGTGTGCCTCGTTAGGTCAGGCGCGCGTCGCCGAGCGGCTCGCGGGGGACATCTTCGCCGGCGTTCACCATGTGGTGGGCGAGCGGACCGAGGCCCGCGACGATCTCCTGTAGTTCTCGCTCGCCGATGTTCGCGGCGCGAAAAGCCGAGGTCATGTGATGAAGCCAGCGTCCGGCGGCGCGCTCATCGATGCGGAAGGGGAAGTGGCGGCGGCGGAGGCGGGGGTGGCCGAAGCGCTCCGAGTAGCGCGGCTCGCCGCCGAGCCACTGCTCCATGAAAAACTTCTGCTTCTCGCGTCCCGATCCTATGTCTGCGGGGAAGATTGCGCGCAGTTCGGCGTCGGCCTCCACACGTGCGTAGAAGTCGTCGACGACGGTCTCGATGACCGCGCGGCCACCGATGCGCTCGATGAGTGGGGCGGCCTCGACAGGCGCGGGCGGTTGCTGCGGCTGCTGTGGGGTGGTGGTCACGGATCAAGTATCGCAGAACGCGGCGGGTCGTCGCTTGGGGCGGTGGCCTCGCGAGGCTCGAAACCAGAGCAGGTGCGGACGGGGAGCCGGGGGTAGCGGGGGAAGGCGGGATCGAGGTCGGAGCGGCCGCAGCGGAGGAAGCGGGAGCCTCGGGCGCTCTGGATGGCGTCGGCCCAGCGGCAGGCGGTACAGAGGTTGGCGGTGGGGGCGGTCAGGCAGCGATGCTCCGGGCAAGGCGGGCGAGCGTGAGGTCGTAATCGACCTGAAGATTGAGCCCGAACCGCGCCGACATGCCGAGTGCTCGTTCCAGATCGAGGGTGGTTTCTGTTGTGGTCGCGTTTTTGCCACGGCAGATTCCGTTGATCACCTGCACAGGGCGGCCCATGAGTTCAGCAAGCGCCTTTTGCGATAGGTCCGCGCCTCGATTTCCTCGGCAAGGAATTCACCGGGGTGGTGCACGAGGTCGGATTCGATGTACGTCATGGTCTTACTTGGCATGGCCATTCCCTCGATGACTGACGTGACGCTGGCTCGTGTTGATCTGAGGGTACAGGGAAGCAGAATCGCGTGATCATTTCAGGAGGCGGTGCGCCCGACCGAGGCCTCACATATGATCACGCGCATGACGAATACACACGGCACATCGACGACGGGGACGGCACGGTTGCTGGTGCAGTGTCCGGACCAGCCGGGGGTGGTGTCTGCGGTCTCGACGTTTCTGTATCAGCACGGGGCGAACATCGTGCAGGCGGATCAGTACTCGTCGGGCGGTGGGCGCGGGCGGTTCTTCCTGCGGATGGAGTATGACGTCGCGGGGCTAGACGCGCCGGCGGACGAGGTGGCGGGGCGCTTCGGGGTGGAGGTTGCGCCGCGGTTTCAGATGGAGTGGCACGTCTCGTACAGCGCGCAACGGCGGCGGATGGCGATGCTCGTGTCCACGGCCGATCATTGCCTGCTGGAGTTGTTGTGGCGGTGGCGGAACGGCGAGTTGGGCGTCGACATCCCGGTGGTGATCTCGAACCACGAGCAGTTGCGCAGGGATGTCGAGGGGTTCGGGCTGCCGTTCCGGTATCTGCCGGTGCGCGCGGAGACGAAGGCAGCGCAAGAGCGCGAGATGCTGGGGCTGCTGCGCGGGCAGGCGGACTTTGTGGTGATGGCGCGGTATATGCAGATCCTGTCGCCGGGATTCATAGCGGAGTTCCCGCACGCGGTGATCAACATTCACCACTCGTTCCTGCCGGCGTTCGCTGGAGCCGATCCGTACGGGCAGGCGTTTGAGCGGGGCGTGAAAATCATTGGGGCGACGGCGCACTATGCGACCGAGGAACTGGACGAGGGGCCGATCATCGAGCAGGACGTGGTGCGCGTGTCACATCGCGATACGCGCGCGAGCTTGGTGGCGTTGGGGCGCGAGGTGGAGCGGTCGGTGTTAGCGCGGGCGGTGCGGTGGCACATTGAGGATCGAGTGCTGGTGGACGGCCGGAAAACAGTGGTGTTCCGGTAGGAGTGTTCGCGTGGGGCGGGATATGACGAGGCCGCCGGAGAGCATCCGGCGGCCTCGTGCGTTGGTGCTGGTGACTAGAGGTTCATGCCGACGGCGGGCGTGACCATGTCCTTGATGTCGGGCGGCAGGTCGGCGACGGCGCTCTGGGTGGTGAGGAGCAGCGCCGCTACGGAGACGGCGTTTTCCAAGGCGACACGAGTGACTTTCACCGGGTCGACGATGCCGAGTTCGAACATGTCGCCGAACTGCTCGGCGAGCGCGTCGTAGCCGATGTTACCCTTCGCGTTGCGGACGTCGGCGACGATGGTGGCGGGTTCGCGGCCACCATTTACGACGATCTGGCGGAGGGGTGATTCGAGCGCCAGCCGCAGGATGCGCGCACCGATGATCTCGTCGGCATTGGTCATAGTGGCGATGAGGTCGTCGATGGACGACTGGGAGCGGACGTAGGCGACGCCGCCGCCGGGGACGACGCCTTCCTCGATGGCCGAGCGGGTGGCGGAGAGCGCGTCCTCGACGCGGAACATCTTTTCTTTCACCTCGGTCTCGGTCGCGCCGCCGACCTTAATCACCGCGACACCGCCGGAGAGGCGGGCGAGTCGCTCTTGGAAGCGTTCGCGCTCGTAGTCGGAGGCGAGTTCTTCGACTTGGGCGCGAATTTGGCGGATGCGATCCTGGACGGCGGTGTCGGTGCCGGCACCCTCGACGATGGCGGTGTTCTCCTTGTCGGAGATGACGCGGCGGGCGCGGCCGAAGTCCGAGAGTTTCACATTAGCGAGGTGGAGATCCATCGTCTCGGTAATGAAGGTGCCACCGGTGACGATGGCGATGTCTTCCAGTAGTTGCGTGCGCCGGTCACCGAAGGCGGGGGCGTTGACGGGCAGCGGGTTGATGATGCCGCGCATCTTGTTGACGGTGAGCAGCGCCATCGCATCGCTGGTGATGTCGTCGGCGATGATGACGATGTTCTTACTGGTGGTGCGGACGGCCTCGATGACAGGGATGAGTTCCTGGGCGCGCTCGATCTTCGCATCGGTGATGAGGATGTAGGCGTTGTCGATGACGGCCTCGAGGCGTTCGACGTTGTTCACGAACTGTGGCGACTGGTAGCCGCCGTTGAACTTGAAGCCGTCGGTGATGTCGGTCTCGAAGACGAGGGAGCGGCCTTCCTCGGCGGTGATGACGCCGTCGCGGCCGACGCGATCCATGACATCGGCGATCAGTTTGCCGATCTCGGGGTCGTTGGCGGCGATAGAGGCGACGGCGGCGATGGTCTTGTGGCCTTCGACGGGGGATGCGAGTTTGCGGAGGGCGGCGGTGACGGCGCTCCCGGCCTTCTCGATACCGATGCGGATCGCCATCGGGTTGGCGCCAGCGGCGATGTTGCGGATGCCTTCGTGGAGGATTGCCTGCACGAGCACGGTGGAGGTGGTGGTGCCGTCGCCGGCGATGTCATTGGTGCGGCTGGCGGCCTGCTTCACGATCTGCGCGCCCATGTTCTGGAAGCGGTCTTGCAGGTCGATCTCTTTGGCGACGGTGACGCCGTCCTTGGTGACGACGACGGGCGACCAGTTGCGGTCGAGCACGACATTGCGGCCGCGGGGGCCAAGCGTGATCTTCACGGCGTTCGCGAGGATGTCGATGCCTTCGAGCAGGCCGCGACGGGCATCGTCGTCGAACTTCACTTCCTTGGATGGCATGGGCGTCTCCCTCTCATCTGGCTCAGCAGGCGGCGAAGCATGTCTCCGCTGCGTACACGGCGGCCGTGCATGAACGATCTCGGGTGTCGATGGCCGAAACCGGCCGGACGCGGAGAGCGATATCCGCCCCACCTCGCATCGACCGGATGTTAGCACTCATCCGGAGAGACTGCTAATAGGTGTGGCCGATGTTGCGAGGCGGGCGGGTGGGCACGGGCGGATGCCGGGCACCCCTCGCGTAAACCGGGTGGGGTCGGCTACAATAACTGCAATGACACTCCTCTCC
>CANFFZ010000017.1 GCA_947446155.1 Chloroflexota bacterium
CCGTTCGCTCGCGTGGGGTGGCCGCTAGTGCGGGCCTGTCCAGGCGAGGGATTCGCCCCCAGAGTGGGTCCCCCGGTCCTCCAGCGTCACCCGGAGGATTTGGCAGTTGCCAGACATGGCCATCGTTCCGCGCCGACTCCCTACGGTCAAGGTAGAGGCGGCACGATCACGGGCCCGGACGATCCTAGCACGCGATGCTGTGTAGCACGCGGATACGGAGCGGGGCGTACGAAAGCCCGGCCGAAGCCGGGCTTTCAGACTGCCGCCGGTCACCCGAGCCGACGGATGCTGTTGAGGGCTAGCGGTAGCCGCCGCGGCTTCCGCCACCGCCACCACGGCTTCCGCCGCCGCCGCCGTAGCCACCGCCGCCACTACTACCGCCGTAGCCGCCACCGCCACTACCGCCGTAGCCACCGCCGCCGTAGCCGCCACCACCGCCCCGCGGGCGCTCTTCGCGCTCACGAGCCTGGTTGACGTTGAGGGCGCGGCCCCCGAAGTCTTTGCCGTTCAAGGCGTCGATCGCCTTGGGTGCGTCGGCCTCTTCCATCTCGACGAAACCAAAGCCACGCGGCCGACCGGTCTCCCGGTCAGTCGGCAGCGCTACCGACACTACTTCGCCGTACTGCGCGAAGAGTTGGCGAATATCTTCCTCCCGCGCGCTAAACGGGAGATTTCCCACATATATCCGTGCGTTAGCCAAGCGTTCACTCCACGTCGGCTGAGCCGACCAAACTCCTCCCCGCGGATGCGGTTCGGCACCATCTGTATCTCAGGCTCGACGCGGACGCCCGGGTGCAACGGCCAGACCAGACTGAGAGGATGCGATCATCTCGTATCCGAGGCCCACTATACATGAATCGCACAGCGACTACGTACGCGATGGGGCGAATCTGCGCCGCGGACTTCCGCTATCGGGAGGCTGGTAGGTAAGGTGGAGCCCCCTGGCGGGGTACATGACCAACTGTTCTGTGGAGGTCACCCCACCGCCATGCCCGCACGCACGCCACCGCCCGATCCGTTCCGCCGCCGCTTTCAGACTCGCGAGGTCGCTGTCGCCTTCGGCGGCGACACAGTACCGAAGCTACCGCGCCGTTCGCGCGGGCCAGCGCTGTTGTTCTTCGCGGGGGCCGTGGTAGCGGCCGTCCTCGCGCTCGCGCAGTTCTTCGACATCGCACCGCCGGAGTGGCTGGCGACGATCAGCGGTGGGCAGGCGAGCGCAGCCCGCGCGCCACGCGTGGACAGCGGCGTGGTAATGCGGAGTCTGGACGAATTGCACAAGCAGTACGGGGAACCGAAGGACGCGAGTTACGGGCGGCTGCGGATCCCCTCGATCGGGGTGGATGCGCCAATGGGGGTGCGAAAAGTCGGCAAGGATGGCGTGATGCACGACCCGAGCGGGCCGGGGGACGTGGTGTGGTACGACTTCGAGAAGACGCTGGGTCTGGGTGGCGCTCCGGGCGCGGGCGGCAACACTGTGCTGGCCGGACACGTCGACCAGAACGGGATGGTTGAGTACGCGGGCGTCCGCTATACGGGGCCAGCAGTCTTCTTCAGCCTCGACCAACTTGGCGCGGGGGACGCGATCGAGGTGACGGTGGCCGGGAAGACTTGGCGGTATGCGGTGGTGTGGATACGCAGCGTGCCGGTGGACGAGGCGTGGGAACCGCTGTTCAGTTCGAAGGTGCTGGGCGACACGATCACGCTGGTGACATGTGGCGGCGACTTCGATTACGACACGCAGGAGTACACGAGCCGGTTGGTAGTGCGCGCAGTACGCGGCTGAACCGAACGGGCAAGCGGGGTACACTTGGGACAGCCCGGCGGACTGGATCGGGACTGTCGCTCCCACGCTTGATGCGGTCACGCCTCGCTTCGAGGCCAAGCGGATGCACGTCACCAGCAAGGAAACCTTCGTGTCTGTCGTACCTGATCTCTCCACGCAACGAACCTGGCTGAGGAGCGCGCTGGCTGCAACCGCGGTGACGTTGATCGCCACCGGGTGCGGGGCGACTGCGAAGGACAGCGGCTGGTCCGAGGAAGCGATCTCGAAGGCGAGCGGCAGCGTCGCGGTGATGGTGGTGAACTCGCAGATTGGCGTGGGTGAGAACCGGCTGGCGTTCGGGCTGATCACGAGCAAGGGCGAGCTGCTGCAGAATGCCGAAGGCTCGGTGCAGTTGTTCCGCCTTGCGGGCAACGAGACGACACCGGCAGGCGAGCACCGGCTGCGGGCGGTGTCGCTGCGCGAGAACACGAACCACCTGCACGACGACGGCACGAACCACCTGCACGACGATCCGATCATGACGATGTACGTGACGAACGTGGAACTGTCCGAGCAGGACTGGTGGGGCGCCGAGATTCACGTGCAGGCGGGCGGGAAACGGTACGAGAAGCTGCGTGCGCGGTTCTTTGTGCAGCAGCAGACCACCGTGCCACCGATGGGAGTGCACGCGCCGAAGAGTACGCAGCAGACGATGCGCGATGTGAAGGACGCGGCCGAGATCGACTCGTCGCGACCTCCACGCCCGGAGTTGCACCAGATGACAGTGGCCGAGGCAGCCGTGAGCGGTAAGCCATCGGTGGTGGCGTTCGCGACGCCGGCGTTCTGTCAGACGCGGTTCTGCGGGCCGGTGATCGACTCGGTAGTCGCGCCACTGGCGAAGCAGTACGAAGGCCGGGCGAACTTCCTTCACATCGAGCCGTACAGCATGGCCGAAGCGCGCAAGGGGCGGCTTGTACCTGTGCCAGAGATGGAGCAGTGGGGGCTGACGAGCGAGCCGTACCTCTTTGTGCTCGACCGGGAGGGGCGGATCGCCGGCAAGTTAGAGGGCATTGTCGAGCAGGGCGAGGTCACGGCGATCCTCGACCGGCTGCTCGGGCCCCACGGAAAGTAACGTTTCCGGCATGACCGGCGCCGCGTGGGAACTAGGTAAGCCGGACTACACGGCGCTCACGTTCCCAGACGCCCCAGCGGAGCGGCCGTACACGATTCTGAACATGGTGACATCGCTCGACGGGCGCGCAGTGATCGAGGAAACAGAGCGCGGCCTCGGCTCGACGGCCGACCAGCGACTGATGCGCGAACTGCGGGTACACGCGGACGTGGTGCTGAATGGCGCGGCGACGCTGCGGGCGAGCGGGACATCGTCACGCCTCGGCAACCCAGCGCTGGAGGCGCTGCGCGTGGCGCGCGGGAAGCCCATAGCACCGATCGCGGCGACGCTGAGCGCGAGCGGCGACCTGCCGCTGGAGCGGGCGTTTTTCACGGCGCGCGACTTTGACGCGGTGGTGTACCTGTCGGAGGGGGCGAGCGCAGAGCGGCGCGCGGCGATCGAGGCCACGGGCCGGCGCGTGTTCGCAGTGCCCGCGGGCGACGAGGTAGCCTCGATGGTGCGGCACATGCGCGAGACGCTCGGGGCGCTGCTGCTGCTGGTGGAGGGTGGGCCGACGATCAACGGGCAATTGTTCGAGGCAGGGCTGGTGGACGAAGTGTTTGTGTCAGTGGGGCCGGTGATCGTGGGCGGAGCTGAGCCGAAGACGATCGTGGAGCAGACGCGAGAGCGGTCGCTCGGTGGGACGTGGCACCTTGAATTGGTGTCGGCGCACCCGAACGCGGAGACGAGCGAGGTCTACACGCGATACCGGGTGGAGCGACGGGGCGCATTGGATTAGAGGCAGCGGAAGAGCGCCAGCACGAGGCTGAGCACGAGCGAGATCAGCAGCATTGAGGCGAACGGGACGATGACGCGGACGTTGCCACCGCTGAAGCGCAGGTCGCCGGGCAGCCTTCCGAACCAGCCAAGGCCGCCTGCGGCGATCACAAGGCCTAGCACGACAAGCACCAGTCCGGCGACGACGACGGTCATGCCGATACGTGCGTCCATGCGAATACAATAGCGCGCCACGATCAACGTCTCGCGTTAGCGGATCAGTGCCTCGGTTTCTTCGAGGAGGTTGCGCATGGCGTGGAGGCGAGTTCGGATCAAAGCGAGGTCGGGCGGCGGTAGTGCGGCCTCGGGCGTGCCCATGGTTCAGCAGGTCAGCTGGGTACTACCGCACTAATTGCTTGTGCAGGGCTTCCAGCGCGCGTTGGGCGATCTCGGTCATC
Source organism: Chloroflexota bacterium (assembly GCA_947446155.1). The sequence goes on from CANFFZ010000017.1 coordinate 4,109, forward strand.
ACCTCGACGCGAGAGCCGGGGAAGACGTGCTCCTCGATGTGGGTAGCGGTGGGAGTGGCGATGCAGATGACGGCGGAGCCGATAGGCTTGGGGGAGCGGCGCGCGCCGGGCGGGCCGGCGATGCCGCTCTCGGTGACGACGTAGTCAGCGCCAGTGCGGGCGCGGAGTTGCTCGGCAAGGGCGGCGACGAATTCGGGGCTGACCGCGCCGTGGGTGTCGAGGATCGCCTCGAGATCTGACGAGACATCGAGTTTGGCGGCGCGGGAGTAGGCGATAATGCCGCGCTCGAACCAAGCGGAGGCGCCGGGGACGCTGAGCAGACGGAGCGCGATGAGGCCGCCCGCGGATGTCTCAGCAACGGCTACGCGCGCGCCTCGGGCGAGGAACATGTCACCGATGGCGGTGGCGAGTGGATCGGATGGCTGGGGGTACACGGCGGCTCCTCGCGGCGAGTGCGCGGTCAGGGTTGCAGCATAGCGGTGGCGATCGCTCGGACATCGGCCTCGGTGAGCCAGGAGTGGAGGGTCGCGGCGAGTTCGTAAGTGATGTCATCAGTACGCCAGCGGAGGTAAGCGGAGTCCATGCCTGTGCCGGAGGGGCCAGCGAAGCCTTCGGCGACGGTACGGCCGGCAGCGATGCGGAGGCGGTGCGTACCCTGCGGGATCGCGGAGAACAGCACGACGGCGCGGGTGGCGCTGAAAGTGAAGGCGCGCTCTTCGCGGCGGGTCACGATGAAGGTGACGCGGGAGGACGGTGGAGTACCGGGCAGCGTATCGGTGACGACGGCAGCCACCTCGAAGGCATCGCGGAAGGCACAGGGACGCTGTGGCGCGACGCCGAGGCTGGCGGCGGCATCAGCGAGGGCGGCCTCGGCGGATGCGGTGAGGCGAAGCGGCGCGCAAACCGCCGGGCTGGCAGCAGAGCAGGCAAGCAGCATCCCGCACGAGATGGCGAGGAAGTAGACCGCGGCGCGGCGAATCACCTCGTTCGTTAGGCGACGAGATGATGCGCCGCTAGGACGCGTACTTGTTTGGGTCGGCGAGGAATGCGGCGCGGCAACCGGGGGTGCAGAAGTAATAGGTCTTCCCCTCGTACTCCGCGCTCGCGGGGGTGCGGTCGGTGTCGACGGTCATGCCACAGACGGGGTCTTTCGCGCTGGCCATGGTGTCTTTCTTCGAACGGAACCTAGGCGAGTTTTGCGCTCCGCAGGCGGAGCGAGTTCGCCATGACCGATACGGACGAGAGCGCCATCGCGCCGGCGGCGACGATGGGGTTAAGGAAGCCGCGCGTGCCGAAGATTGGGCGCAGCCACGAGGGCACGGTAGGGACGATGTGGTCAGCGTCGTGCGTGGCGTGGGCGGCGTCGACGGCCTCGAAGGCGGAAATGTCGCCGAGCCAGACGGTGAAGATGAGGTAGCCAAGGCCGGCGGCAAATGGGATGAGCAGGACGTTGTAGCCGAAGGCCCAGGCGAGGTTCTGGTACATGGTGCGCATGGTGACGCGGCTGATGGTCATAGCAGTGGCGACGCCATCGAGATTCGGGCGCATGAGTGTGACGGGGGCGGTCTCCACCGCGACATCGGTACCAGTGCCTATGGCGATGCCGATGTCGGCGGCGGCGAGGGCGGGGGCGTCGTTGATGCCGTCGCCGACCATCGCAACGACGCGGCCCTGCGCCTGTTCCTGCTGGACGAGCGCAGTCTTCGCCTCGGGCAGGACGCCGGAGACGACACGGGTGATGCCGACCTGCCCGCCGACAGCGCGAGCGACGGCATCCTGGTCGCCGGTGAGCATGATGACCTCGACACCGGCGCGGCGAAGGCGGGCGACGGCGGGGGCGGAGGTGGGGCGGATGCGGTCGGCGACGGCGATTACGCCGACCGCGACGCGGTCGATAGCGACGAAGAGCGGCGTCGCGCCTCGGGAGGCGACACCGGCAGCGAGACGTTCGAGCGGCGGGGCGGCGACACCGAGCAGGCCGGCGTTGCCGACGAGGATGCCGTGGCCGTCGATGGTTGCGGTGATGCCCGCACCGACGACAGCGCGGAAGGTCTCCGGCCAGACGAGGTCAAGGTTGCGGCGCTCGGCCTCGCGGACGATGGCGGCGGCAACGGGGTGCTCAGAGCCGCGCTCAGCGGAGGCGACGAGGCGGACGAGGTCGTCGGCTTCGAAAGGCACATCGGGGAGGAGGGTGACCGAGACGACCTCGGGGTGACCCTCGGTGATGGTGCCGGTCTTGTCGAGCATGACAACATTGATGTGCTGCGCGCGTTCGAGGGCGACGGCGTCGCGGATGAGTACGCCGTGGCGCGCGCCGAGGCCAGTACCGACCATGATCGCGGTGGGTGTAGCGAGGCCGAGTGCGCAGGGGCAGGCGATCACGAGCACGGTGATCGCATTGAGCAGGCCGAGGGTGAGCGCAGGCTCGGGGCCGAAGAGCCACCAACCGAGCAACGTCAGTAGCGCGACCACAAGGACAGCAGGGACAAAGACCGAGGCAACGGTATCGGCGAGTTGCTGGATAGGCGCCTTGGAGGTCTGGGCGTCCTCGACGAGGCGGGTGATGCGGGCGAGTGCGGAGTCCGCGCCGACGGCGGTAGCGCGGACACGGAGCAGGCCGGTAATGTTCATGGCGCCGCCGAAGACAGATGCGCCGGGCTGCTTCTCGACCGGAAGCGACTCGCCGGTGAGCATCGACTCATCGACGGCGGAGGCGCCATCGATGACCTCGCCGTCGACGGCGATCTGCTCGGCGGGACGGACGAGGACGATGTCTCCGGGCTGCACGGCGGCGATGGGAATCTCGAACTCCGTGCCGTCCTCGATAATGCGGGCGGTGCGGGGGCGGAGCGCAATGAGGGCGCGGACGGCCTGCGAGGTCTGGCCCTTCGCGCGGGCCTCGAGCAGGCGGCCGACGAGCACGAGACCGATGATCGCGGCGGCGGCATCGAAGTAGACGGCGTGGGAGAGGCCCGCGATGCCGCCGAAGACCTGCGGAAGGAACGTCTCTATGGTCGAGAGCAGATAGGCGGCGAAGGTGCCCATCGAGATGAGCGTATTCATGTCGGTCGTGCCATGGCGGAGCGACTTCCAGGTGGCGACGTGGAAGCGCCAACCAGCCCAGAACTGTACGGGTGTGGTGAGCAGAAAGAGCGCGGGGTGCAGGGTACCCATTGGCAACGGTTCAAAGCCGGGCAGGCGCCCCGATTCCATCGTGACCATCGCCACGGCGGCGACGACAAGGGCGAAGGCAGCACGCAGCCGTAGGTCCCGCACCTCGGACTGGCGTTCGGCCTCAAGGCGGTCAGTGGTGGTGAGGTCGTCTTCATCCGCACCGGGGACGAGCAGGCGGTAGCCGGCGCGGCCTACGGCGGATTGAAGGGCTTCGACAGCCGAGGCGGCGTCACCGTCCGGGGCTGGGGAGAACGTGACCATCGCCTCCTCGGTGGCGAGGTTCACGGCGGCGCGCGCGACCCCAGGGACGCTAGTCAGCGCCTTTTCAACTCGGCGGACGCAGGAGGCGCAGGTCATGCCCTGCACGCCGAGGCGCAGCACGGCGGGCTGACTCGGGGGACGCTCAACTGTAGTGGCCATGACGTTGCCTCTTTGCTAGGTGGGCTACTTGTTGGCGAGCGCGTAGAGCTCGACGAGTTCGTCGATGACGCGGTCGCTCTCGCCAGCCTCGATGCCCTCGACGACGCAGCCTTGGAGGTGACCGGAGAGCAGTTTCGCCTCGAGTTTCTCGATGGCGCGGCGGATGGCATAGGTCTGCTTCAGGACATCCACGCAATACTGATCCTGCTCGACCATCTTGCGAACCCCGGCGAGGTGACCCTCGATGTAGGCGAGGCGCTTGAGCGCATCGTGCTGGGTCATGTGTTCCATCAGTGGTGGCCTCCAGAGGGCGGCATATCGAGCGAGAGCACGGACGGGGCGGCGGGATTGGTCATGCCATGCTCAGCGCTACGCGGGGTAGCGAGGGCGACCTCGAGGGGCTGGCCCCAGGGCATCGTCACGGTCTGCACGTCGACGGGGTGGTAGCCGGCCATGTCGCCGAGCGCAGTCTTCAGGCGGTCGGCGACATGCGCGCCGACAAGCATCTGACGGCCACAGCAGCAGGACTCAGGGGCCTGTTCAGGCTGCGAGCGGTCGAGGGCGAAACCGGCGTAGCAGGAGCACGGACAATCGTAGTTGAGATCCGCGCCAGCCTCGGTGCGGGTGACGGTATATGCGGGATGGCTGGGGCCGTCCTCGGCGGCAGCGGGGGCGGCGTCAATGTCCGCTGCATCACCAAGCGGGTACTCCTCGGCAGCGAGGGCGGCGGTGACGGCGTCGAGGACGGCACCAGAGGCGACCTCGATATTGAAGCGGCGGGCCTCCCATGAGCCGTCGATGAAGCGTGCGCCGGGTGTGGCGTCGACGGTCTTGCGGATCGTCTCGATGCAGTGTTCGCAGTGGATGGCGGGCGCGTAGAGCGTGAGTTGCGGCATTGGCGTGGTACCTCCTTCGCAAAGAGTGTACCCCACCCCCCAGGGTGGGTCTGGTGCGCTGGCGAACTCCGAAAGCGGCAGGGACACAGAAGCGCCGCGGAGTGCGCGGCGTTATTTCTGCTGAGTGGGTGCCCGCGACCCTAGGTCGCCGAGGCCTCGGCGACCTAGGGTCGCGGGGGACGCCCTACTTCCTCTTGGCCGGAGCCTTGGCCGGAGCCTTGGCCGGAGCCTTGGCTGCTGTCTTGGCAGCGGGCTTCTTCGCAGCGGGCATGTGCGTGTCCCTTCAACGAGAACCTATGTGGTTTGGGCTGGCCAACCCTTGAGCAAAAGTATATGCAGCGATCACTGTAGGGAAAGAAGGCTGATGCGATTTCTGGAACTTTTTTCGTGCTGTTCGCGACGACTACACCGACGCGAACAGCATGCGTCAGCCGCCCGACCAGTGCGTGAACGCATCGAGCATGAGAACAAGGCACTTCACGCTGCCGCCCGCTTTGATGAACTCATCGGTGGGCGTCTCGACGGCGTGGAGGCCGAGGCGGACGAGTGCCTCGGCAGTCTTGGGACAGCCGGTGTTCATCACGACAGCGTCGCCGATGACGAGTGCGTTGCAGGCGAAGCGGGCGGCCTCGGCATCCGGCACGGCGACTAGGTCGGGGAAGTACTGCTGGATGAGGCGCGAGACTCTGGCGTAAAGACGGGCGGGTAGTAGAGCGCACGCCCGCCGCCGAGCGGGCAGAAGCAGGTGTCGAGATGGTCGTAGCGTTCGTCGGCGAGTTCGAGGCGGACTGCCTCAGTGTCCAGCAGTTCGTCGAGGTGGCCGAGCACGCGGTACTCGGTGCGGAAGCGGTAGCCGGCGAAGACAGCAGCGCCGGCGGGAAGGACATCACCCTCGCCTTCCCAGTAGTGCGGTTCGTGGATCGGCGTAGTGGTGTAGCCGTGGGCCTCAAACCATTCGGTGAAGAGAGCCTCCTCGGTCTGTCGCTCGGAGAAACGAAAGTTAGCGGGGATGAAGCGGCGGCCGGCAACGCCGGTGTCGTTGCCGGTGAAGGTCATATCAGGAACATCAGGGCCCTGGGGGACGCACTCGACGTCAGACCGAGGTTGAGCAGGGCGCCTTTGAGGGCGCGCCACTGTTCGAGGATACGCGGGCCGGAGACCTGATCGGCGCGGCGCATCCACGGATTGATCTCGTAGGCGATGGTGAAATGGAGCGGCTCGCACATCAGAACGTGACTGGTCACCGAGCCTCCCGAGGCGGCGGGATCAGAACAGCCGCCCCCTCTATACTGCGCCCGTGCTCTCTCACACGTTCTCACACCCCGGCAGCGAAGGGCTGGTTCCCACGCTGATTGCCCTGCATGGGTACGGATCGCACGCCTACGACCTAGTGGGCCTTGCGCCGATGCTGGCGGGCGGGCGGCTGTTGGTGATCTGCCCGCAGTCACCGCACCGCATTGAGGCGGACGTGGTGGGGTACTCGTGGGCGGAGGGTGACGTGGACGGCCGGACAGCGGCATCGAGCATCGCCACATCGGCGCAGCAAGTGCTCGCGTTCATGGATACAGCGGTGCAGCAGTACCCGATCGACCCGGAGCGGCTGGTGCTGCTGGGGTTCAGCCAGGGCGGGATGGTGGCGGCACACGCGGCACTGACGGCACCGGGGCGCTTCGCGGGCCTCGTGCTGCTTAGCACGACGACGGACGAGGAGCGCATGGGCAAGTTACCGGTGTCGCCGGAGGCGAAGCGGCTGCCGATTCTGATCCAGCACGGGGCGAGCGATCCCACGATCCCGATCATCGAGGCGTTCTCGACCTCGATGCTGCTGCAGGGGCAGGGCTTACAGGCGGAGTTGCAGCAGTTCCCGATGCGGCACGAGGTGTCACTGGAGAGCGCCGAGTCGCTGTCGAACTGGCTGGCCAAGGTGCTGCGGATGCCGGAGTAACCGCAGCCGTCTCGTACAATCATTCGCAGCAGCCGTTCAGAATCGCTCGCGGAGGACAGATGCCTCACACGCTCTTACTGGCTCAGCCTCGCGGCTTTTGCGCGGGTGTGGTGCGGGCGATCGACGTGCTGGACGAGGTGCTCGACCGCGAGCCAGCACCGGTCTACGCCTTCCATGAGATCGTCCATAACCGGCACGTAGTTGATGGCTTCCGGGCGCGAGGCGCGGTGTTCGTCGACAGCCTCGATGAGGTGCCGGAGGGCGCGCGGATTGTGTTCAGCGCACACGGCGTCTCACCGGAGGTGGTGGCGGAGGCGCACCGGCGGCAGCTGCGGGTGATCGACGCGACATGCCCCCTTGTGACCAAGGTGCACCTCGAAACCAAGAAAGCGGCGAAGGACGGGTACGACGTGCTGCTGGTGGGGCACCGCGGTCACGACGAGGTGGTGGGGACACTGGGCGAAGCGCCGGACCGGACGACGATCATCGATTCGCCGGCCGAGATGGCCTCGCTACCGCGGCGCGAGCGGCCGGTGTTCGTGGTGACTCAGACGACGCTTTCGCTGGAGGATACGGCGCAAGTGATCGACGCGATCCGTAGCGAGTACCCCGACGCGCAGGTGCGGAACGACATTTGCTACGCGACGACCAACAGGCAGATGGCGGTGCGGACGATTGCAGAGCGCGCCGACCTTGTTCTGGTGGTGGGTTCAAGCAATTCCAGCAATTCGGTGCGGCTACGTGAAGTGGCCGCGAGCATGGGGAAGCCAGCGTACCGCGTGGACGGCATCGAGGAGATCGACCCGGCATGGTACGAGGGTGTGGGCGTAGTAGGGCTGACGGCGGGTGCCTCGGTGCCGGACGAGTTGTTGGAGCCGATCATCGAGGATCTACGGCGACGCGGTGTAACTCGGGTGGAGCCGGTGGTGGTGGCGGAGGAGACAATCGTGTTCCAGCCACCTGATGCGAGCGCGTAGGCCGACGACGTGGCAGTAGTTAGCGGATGACGTAGCCGACGCCGCGGACAGTGGCGACGACATCGGGTACGCCGGCATGCTTGAGTTTGCCGCGGAGGCGCGAGATGTGGGGCTCGACAAAGTTGCGAGAGCCGAAGGTCTCGTAGCCCCATACGGCCTCGGAGATGACATCGGTGGAGAGCACCTCGCCGCGGCGGGTCAGCAGCAGGCGAAGCAGGTCAAATTCACGGGGGTGAGCACCACGAGTGTGCCGCTGACGCGCACCTCGTGAGCCGCAACTCGGAGGGTGATACCGCGGGGGCCTTCGAGGACTTCGCCCGGGGGGGGCGAGGCGACGACGGAGCAGCGCGTGAAACCGGCGCTCGATAGCCGCGGGACGCTGGATATAGTCGTCGGCGCCGAGATCGAAAGCGAGCAACCGATCTTGGTCGCTGCCGCCCTCAGCGAGGAAGACGACGGGTACGTCGCTGCGCTCGCGGATAACGCAGCAGGCCTCGAACTGCGCGGTCGCGGGCAGATGGGTAGCGAGGACGATCAGGTCAAACGACTCGCGATCGAGGAGAACGGCGGCATCAGAGGCAGCGACGCGCACGACGACATAGCCGGACTGCGCAATCGCATCGGCACATTCACCCGGGACGGGCGGCACATCATCGACAAACATCAGGTGATGCGTTACCTGAATCTGCCTCTCAACTAGGCGCTGGCTATGGCGCGCTTAGCCGCCACGACTTTAGTGCGCGCACGGGTCAGGGGACCGATGGGGAATCACGGAGACAGCGCGTGTCAGTGATACGTCAAAAAGCGTGTTACTCGCGGTTACTCGCGCACTCCCGTGCCACGAGTTCGGCGTAGGCCTGCATGAGGCGGACGGTCAGCGGCCCGGGGGCATCGCCACCCGTCCACCAGCCGGAGATGTGTGAGACGGGACGAAGACCAACGACGCTGTTGGTGGTGAAGACCTCGGCGGCATCGGCGAGGACGGCAGGCATGAGGCGGCGCTCGCGGACGGTCAGTCCGAGGTCGCGGGCACACTCCATGACGGCCTCGCGGGTGACACCGGGGAGGGGGCCTGTGACGAGGGGCGGGGTGACGAGTTCGCCAGCGGCGGTGACGGCGAAGATGTTGGCGGTCGCGGCCTCGACGGCATCGCCGCGGGGACTGAGGAGCAGTGCATCGTCCGCGTTGTGCTCACGCGCCTCGGCGATGGCGAGCAGCGAGGTGAGGTAGTTCGCGGTCTTCGCGCCGGGGAGCGCCCGCTCGGCATTGATGTGGAGCGAAGCGACGGCGAGGCGCGCCGGGGCGGGGTCAGGCAGCGGCGGTTCGGTAGTGATGAGAATGGTCGGCTCAGTGGGGGCGGTGAGGTCGGGGCGGCCATTACCACGGCCGGCGCTGATAGTGAGGCGAACACGCGCCTCGGTCAGGCTGTTGGCACCGAGGGCCGCGGCGATGGCATCGGCGAGCATCTCAAAGTCAGGGCGGTGGACTCCGAGCACCTCGAGGCCCGCGTCGAGGCGGGCGAGGTGCTGGTGCAGGCGGAAGACCACGCCGTTGAAGGCTCGCATGGTCTCGAAGCAGGCCGCGCCATACATGAAACCAAGGTCGTCGATGGAGACCGTCGCACGGTCGCGCGGCACCAATACGCCGTTGAGCCAGACGCAAGGTTGTTCAGGCATGGTCAGCGGGTTGCCTGCATCGGCTCACGCACCGGCAGCGCAGCCGGGGCAGGAGCCTCGATCACTGCATCGGGGAGGGATGCACCGAGGGCGCGAGCCATGCCGCGGGCCTTGTCGAGTGTCTCGCGGTACTCAGCGGCGGGATCGGAGTCGGCGACGATCGCGCCGCCGACATGCGCGTGGGCGATGCCGCCGGCGAGCGTGATGGTGCGAATGGCGACGTTGAGGTCGATGCGGCCGTGAACGGAGACGTAGCCGATGCCGCCGGTATAGACGCCGCGAACTGTGGGTTCGAGTTCGTCGATGATCTCCAGCGCGCGGATCTTGGGTGCGCCGGTGACGGAGCCACCGGGGAAGATCGCGCGCAAGGTCGCCTCGATACCTACATCCGGACGGCGGCGGGCGGTGACGGTAGACGTGAGGTGATGCACCTGAGCGAAGGTTTCCAGTGCAGCTAGTTCGGGGACGCGCACGCTGCCGACCTGTGCAATGCGGCCTAGGTCGTTGCGTTCGAGATCGACGATCATCACGTGCTCGGCGGCGTCCTTCGTGCTTGCGCGGAGCGCGGCGGCTAGCCTCGCGTCTTCAGCGGGGGTCACACCGCGCGGGCGAGTACCTTTGATCGGGCGCGTCTCGATGTACGTCGCGTCGGCGAGCAGAAGGCGCTCGGGAGATGACGACAGCACCTCGACGCCGCCGAGCGCGAGGTAGGCCGCGAAGGGAGCAGGGCTGACGGCGCGGAGGCGGCGGTAGAGGGTGAAGCCATCTTCGACCACCGGGATGGAGAAGCGCTGTGACAGGTTGACCTGATAGATGTCTCCCGCCTCGATGTAGCGAAGAGCGCGGCGGACGGAGGAGAGGTAAGCCTCACGGGTGAAGTTGGAGCGGAAGGGGCGGAGTGAGGCTTGCGGTGCCACAGAGGAGGACGGAGGGAATCGGGGAATGCTTGCGAGGCTCGACCGGAGGGCAGCCACGGCTTCTGGGGTACCGGTGAGGTAGCCGGCGTTGGTTTCGTTGTCCCAGACGAGGGCGGCGTCATACCAGGCGACGGCGAGATCGGGCGCGCACACATCGTCGACGGTGGTGGCGGGCAGGCGCTCGATGTGGCGGCCGAGTTCGAAGCCGAGGTAGCCGATGGCACCGCCGACGAAGGGGAGCATGCCGACCGCCGCGGCGCGCGGTTCAGCCTCGATGGCGGCGGCGAGCGCGGAGACGGGATCAGCATCGAAGGTACGTGCGACGCCGTCCTCGATGCGGGTCACGGCACGGTCGCGGGCGGTGAGTGTCCAGCGCGGCTCGCAAGCGACGATCGACCACCGGCCGGTGCGTGCGTGCGGCATCGCTGAGTCGAGCCAGACGAGGCCGTGTGCGTCACGAAGATGCGCGGCGGCAGCCTCGGGGCCGAAGCCGGACCACGGCTCGGCGACGTGCGCGCGGTGGGGCATGGCGGGATCCATCGCTATGCTGGTGGGAGCGAGCGTCATTGTACGCCGCGCAGTGTTACAGGCTGGCGCCACATTACGAATCACGAAAGCGGTATCCGCGCGATGCCCCAATGAGCCGCACGCTGCTGCGCCGTCTCTCGATCTTTGCGGTGCTCGCCTCGGTGGTAGGCATCCTGCTGCTGACGCTGACACCGCTGGGGGCAGGGCCTGCGGGTGCGTGGGGCGACGTATGCGCGCTCGGCGTGCCGTGCTCGCTAGGGCACGCGGCGGCGTTTCTGGTGCTGGGGATGGCGCTGGCCGGCTGGTATGCCACCAGTCAGGCGGCACGGCGGTCGCCGGCGCGGATACTGGTGATGCTGCTACTGGGGCTGTGGATCTTCGCGGCGCTGGACGAGATGGCACAAAGCCTAGTGGGGCGCGAAGCGGAACTCAGCGATTGGATCACGGATATGGTGGGCGGTCTTCTGGGTCTGTTCGGGGGAAGCGCGCTGTTACGCCTCGTGATGCAGGTGCTGCGGCGGTAGACTACTCAGATACACAACGGCTCCGACTTCATGATGGTTCCGAGATTAAGGAGCCACGATGACCACCGCCCACACCATCCCCACCCGCTTCGAGGACTCTGCCTCCGGGTGGACACGAAACTGCTCACGCAGTTCGTTCGTAGGCGCACCGAGCGGCGCATCGATGTTGAGCTGGCCATTGACACCGCGAACCTCGATGCCGCGTGCCTTCAGGGTGTCGAGTCGCGCGGTCATCTGGTCGAGGATTTGGGTGGTCATATCTCCTCCGTCATTCGCTCGTTCCATCGCCAGCATTCCGCTGGTCGGCCACCAGTTGCGGAAACTTCGCCGTCGCGCTGCGCCACAAGAAGATCAGCAACCATCTGATCCAGAGCGTTGCGCAGATCGTCGGCCCGCACATGACCGCCGAGCGCAGTGTGCAGGGCACTCGTCGTCATCCAGCCGCCGTCGCCATCTGCACGACGGAGGGCTCACTAACAAGTGTGATCTGACAGCCACGGGGACGTATCGGCGCGCATTGTGACGGCCTGATGCGGACGTTGACCTACCTCCAACAACACAAGACACATCTCAACGGATGCACACGGACGGACACCCCACGGATGCATGAGTTGCGGCTCAGCCAGTTGGTAGAGGCCTCGGATGAGGAGGCGTGGGGGGCGACACCGGAGCGGGCGGGATCGCGTTAGAGCAGGCCGACGTACACACGCATGCCGTAGTCGTTGTAGCGGGCGCCGGGGGCGAGGGCGGAGCGGGCGGCAATGCGGGTCACTTTTACGTGGTGACGCCATGAGCCGCCTCGCGAGGCGCGACGGGGGGCGGCATCGGGATCGGCGGGGTCGAGGGGGATGCCTGCGTAGCCGGTGGGGTCGTACCAGCCGCTGCACCACTCGTGGACGTTCTCCCCCATGTGGTAGAGACCGTAGCCGTTGTGCGGACGTGAGCCGGTGACGAGGGGACGATCCGTGCCCTTCGCGCCAAGCGCGAGCGTGCCGTCTGTCCATGGCTCGTCGCCCCAAGGGTAGAGCGCACCTTCAAGGCCTCCGCGAGCGGCGAACTCACGCTCGGCCTCGGTGGGGAGGCGGCAGGGGCGGGCGAGCAGCTCGGAGAGCCAGGCGCAGTAGTCGTTTGCATCAAACCACGAGACGCCAACGACGGGCTGGGCGGGGGCATTGAAGCGCTCGTCGTCCCAGAAGCGGGGTGGCTCGTGGCCGGTGGCCTCGATGAAATGGGCAAACTCGGCGTTCGAGACGGGGGCGAAGGCGACTGCGAACGGGCCGACGGTAGCCTCGTGGATTGGCTGCTCGTCAGGGCGAGCGAGCGATCCCATCGTGAACGTGCCACCCGTGAGCGGGATGAAGTTGGTGGCACGAGGGCCGTCGCGGAGAACGCAGGCGATGGACTCAGGGGTGCCGGTGGGGATCGAGATGGCGGCGAGCCGTGATTCAGACATAGGGGAATCCTAGCAGTGAGGCCGCTAGCGTCTTGCATGCACACATTTGGGCCGTATGATTGTGCGAGATTTCGCAAAGTTGCCCGAGCAGATTAGCCGGGCGGGAAGTCGCGCGCGTGCCCCTCGAAATTCCCGAAGTCGTCATCGACCGCCTTCCCGTGTATTACCGGCTGCTCAGCCGGTTGCAGGCGGACGGCACCGCGGTGGTCTCCTCGCAGGAGCTTGGGCTGGCACTGGGGGTGACCCCGGCGCAGATCCGCAAGGACCTCTCGTACTTCGGGCGGTTTGGGAAGCAGGGCCGGGGCTACTCGGTGCAGCGGCTGACTGAAGAATTGCGGTCGCTCCTAGGGCTAAAGCGACGGTGGAAGGTCGTGCTAGTCGGCGTTGGACGGCTGGGGCGCGCGATCGCCTCGTATCGCGGATTCGAGCCGCAGGGCTTCGACATTGTGGGGACGTACGACGTGAACCCGGAGGCGGTGGGTAGCGGGGCAGACGACATTGAGGTACGGAGCGTCGCAGACCTCCAGCGTGACCTGACAGTGGGGCCGGTGGACATTGGGATCGTGGCGGTACCGGGGACCGAGGCGCAAGCGGTGATCGATGTGCTGGTGTGCGCAGGGGTCACGGCGATCCTGAACTACGCGCCGATCGCTGCACAGGTGCCCGCAAATGTTGAGGTGCGGCAGATCGATCCGGTGCTGGCGTTGCAGGGGATGACGTACCACCTCAACCGGCGCGCAGGGCAGCCGTAGGCGCAAGCGCGCTTTCGCCTAGCGGAGCGCGCCGGTGCTGCCAGCGATCAGAGCTTCTTCTTCTGTCGGTACGGCGCGAGCGATGATATCGATGTAGTTGAGTGCGGCACCGGCGCCACGCGCGACGCAGAGTTGCGGATCGTCGGCGATGTGCACGGGGACGCCGGTCTCGTGGACGATCACCTCGTCAATGTGGGGGAGCAGCGCGCCGCCACCGGTGAGCACGATGCCGCGGTCGATGACATCGGAGACGAGTTCGGGTGGGGTGCGCTCTAGTACGGTGCGGCAGGTGGCGACGATGGTGGCGATGTGCTCCTGCATAGCGGAGACGATCTCGGACGAGCGGACGGTGATGGTGCGCGGGAGACCGGTGATCTGGTCACGGCCGCGGACGCCGGTGGACTCGTCCTTCTCGGTGGGGAGCGCGGAGCCGATAGCGATCTTCACTTCCTCGGCGGTGCGTTCGCCGATGATGAGGTTATGGCGGCGCTTGATGTACTGGACGATCGAGTCGTTGAGTTTGTCGCCAGCGACGCGTACAGACTGACTGGCGACGATACCGAACATCGAGATCACAGCAGCCTCGGTACGGCCACCGCCGATGTCGAGCACCATATGGCCGCGCGGGGAGCCGACGGGTATCTCAGCGCCGATGGCGGCGGCGAGCGGCTCGGGGATGAGGTGCGCGGGGCGACGGGCGCCGGCGGCCTCGGCGGCATCGCGAACGGCGCGCTGTTCGACACCGGTGACGCCGACGGGGACGGAGATCATCACCTCCGGGCGGACGAGTTTCACTTTACCCATGACTCGGTTGATGAGGTAGCGCAGGAGCGCCTCGGTGATGAGGTAGTCGGCGATGACGCCGTCGCGCATGGGGCGGATGACCTGGATAGAGCCAGGGTGGCGGCCGAGCATCCCGTGCGCCTCGGCACCGACAGCGACGACGGTGTTGTCGCGCTCGTTGAGGGCAACGACGGCAGGCTCTTCAAGCACGATGCCTTTGCCGAGCTCGTAGACGAGCACATTGGCGGTGCCGAGGTCGATGCCGAGCCGCTTGCCGAACATAGGCGGTGTGCCTCGGAGGCTACGTGGGAGCCTCGATGGGTGTGTGGATAACTGTGCCTCGTGGCGGAGGTGGCGGCAATGTAGCGGGTTAAGGGGGCGGGGGCGAGAGAACGCTTACCCATCACTCAGTGTAAGCGTCCCGCCATCGGCACGGGGGAGGGAGCAGCGAAGGGGAAGGCGCGGGTCAGCATTACGGTAAGTCTAGCGTGAGGGCCGTACCAAATGGTTTCAGTTCCCGCGCCGCCAAAGGCGGCATCCTTCGACCAGCTCAGGATGAACGGGAACCGGAACGATCACGGCGGGAATATCTAGCGCCTCGACACATCCGCGCCGAGGGCACGGAGGCGGGCGTCTAGGTAGGCGTAGCCGCGATCGATGTGCTGGAGATCGCGGATGACGGTTTCACCATCGGCGCAGAGGGCGGCAATGACACACGCAGCACCCGCGCGGACATCGTGCGCGCGGACGGTGGTGCCGACAAGGTTGATGGGGCCTTCGATGATCACGGTCTGACCGCCGGTAGTCATGCGCGCACCCATCTGGCGGAGTTCGCCAACGTAGTTCATGCGGTTGTCATAGACGCGCTCGTGGATGATAGAGACGCCGGTGGCCTGGGTGAGGGCGGCGGCCATGGGGGCGTGCAGGTCGGTGGCGAAGCCGGGGTAGGGGACGGCTTGCACCTGAATGGCCTGCATGGGGCCGTTGCGGCGGACGCGAAGACCGCCCTCTGTGGGGTCGACACGGACACCCGCTTCGCGAAGTTTGGCGACGAGACTGTCAAGGTGCTCGGGGACGGCACCAACGACCTCGACATCGCCGCCGGTGGCGACGCAGGCGAGGAGGTAGGTACCGGCCTCGATACGGTCGGGGATGACGGTGAAGTCACAGCCGTGCAGCGATGTGACACCTTCGACGTGGATGGTGTTGTTACCGCCATCGGTAACACGCGCGCCCATCGCGTTGAGCATGTCACAGGCCATCTCGACTTCGGGTTCGGCGGCGGCGTTGACGATGGTGGTGTGACCTTCGGCGAGGACGGCGGCGAAAAGCACGTTCACGGTACCGAGGACGCTGGGGTAGTCGAAGAAGATACGCGCGCCCTTGAGGCGGGAGGCGCGGGCGACATAGGAAGGGCCTTCGCGGGTGACGGTGGCGCCGAGGGCGCGGAAGCCTGCGAAGTGGACATCGAGCGGACGGACGCCGATGACATCGCCGCCGGGGGGTGGACAGCCACCCTCGCCGGTACGACCGAGGAGGGGGCCCATGACGAGGAAAGAGCCACGGAGCGCGCCGACTTCGTCGGCGTCGGCGATGGACTTGTTGAGCGTGCGGGCTTCGATGCGGACGGTGCCGCCGTCGGGGTCAACGCCGACGGTGGCACCGAGATCGCGGAGGACGGCGGCGAGGGCGCCGATGTCGATGATATCGGGGACGTTGCGGAGGGTGACGGGTTCGGCGGTGAGGAGGCCGGCGACGACGGCGTACTGGGCGGCATTCTTGCTGCCGGAGACGGTGATACGTCCGTTGAGGGCGGTGCCACCTCGGATGATGAGGCGGTCGGCGGGTGTGGCAGTCATGGGGGCAGGATAGCGGAGCGCGGGAATTGGGGCACGATGAGTGCTGACACCGGATTGAACGTGCGCGCAGAATAGACCGAGATCCGAGGCGTTTACGAACTCCACCACGATGAGGCCGGCAGTATGGAACGACCGATCCCGATCCCGGATGACGTGTCGAAGCCATTCTGGGAGGCGGCGAACGAGCGGCGGCTGGTGGCACAGTTTTGTGTGGCGTGCAGCGAGTGGCAGCATCCGCCGGAGCGGGCGTGCGCAGAGTGCGGGGCGACGCCGCTGGAGTTCCGGGAGCTGTCGGGGGCGGGGACGATCTACAGCGTGCATGTGGAGCACGACAGCCGGGTGGTAGTGATGCAGCAGCACCAGCCGTACATCGTGGCGACGGTGCTGGCGAACGAGTCGCCGTATGCGGTGTTCCTCACGAATCTGCCGGGGACCAGCGCGGGGGATGTGGCGTTCGGCAAGGACGGCGAGCAGTCCGTACACATTGGGGCGCGAGTTGCGGTGGAGTTTGAAGAGGTAGGTGCGGGGCGATTCGTGCCGCAGTTCCGGGTGGTGTCGTGATGTGGGAGGGGAGCGGGAAGGTCGCAATCGCGGGCATCGGACATTCACCGACATACCGGCGGTGGGACGAGCGGGCGGAGACGAGCCTCGGCGCGATGGCGATGGACGCGGTGCAGGCGGCGCTCGACGACTGCGGACTGGAGGCGGACGAGGTCGACGGGGTGGTCTCCGCGCCGGGGCCGTTGAGCGGGTACTGGGGGCCTCGACCCGTGCTGGCGGCGGTGAAGGCGGCGTTCCAGCAGACGCCGGGTGACGCGGAGGACGGCATCTCCAAGGTCACGGCGGAGTGGCTGGCGCGGAACCTTGGGCTGAGTGCGTTGCAGGTCGCGGACAATACAGCGGGGATGATCGGCTCAGTGCTGAACCACGCGATCGAACTGGTGGTGTCGGGACGATGCAAGGCCGTGGTCGTGCTGCGGCCGCTGAACAACTTCGCGGGGCGATACGGACACTACGGCGCGAACGCGGCGGCAGAGGCAAGCGGTACGGGGCAGTTCACGACGGCGTATGGACACTCGGGGTTCGTCTCGACAATGGCGACGTTCTTCACGCGGTACCTATGGACGTACGGGAAGACACATGCCGACCTCGCAGACCTAGCGCTGATTGAGCACGCGAACGGACTGCTGTGCGATTACGGGTACTTCGCGCAGCACGCGCCAGAAGAGCTGACGCGCGAGCAGTACCTCGCAGGGCGATGGATCGCGGAGCCGATCAACATCTACGACTGTGATCTGCCGATGCAGGTGGCGGGGGCATTCGTCGTGACGACGGCGGAACTGGCACGCGACTTGCGGCAACATCCGGTGTACGTGCGCGGGATCGCGGGTGGGCCGAGAGCGCGTGGGCGGCGCGCCTCGATGTATGCGCTGGAGGATGCGCAGGCGGCGGACACGGCACTGGCAAATCGGCTGTGGCAGTCGGCAGGGATCGGTCCATTGGAGGTGGACTTCGCGAACCTGTATGACGCACCGCTGGTGCTGGTACCACACTTAATCGAGACGTTCGGGTTCTGCAAGCCGGGGGAGGCGCTAGAGTTCTGCAACCCAGAACAGATCGGGGTTGGCGGGGTGCTGCCAATCAATCCGTGGGGCGGGAACGTAGGGGCCGGGCGCTCTCACGGCATCGATCACATATACGAGGCAGTGTTGCAATTGCGGGGACAGGCGGGCGGGCGGCAGATCCGGGGCGCCTCGGTGGGGGTGGTGCATGTAGGGCCGCCTGTGAACGGGGCGGCGCAGTTGCTGGGGGTGGATGCGGGGTAAGTGGCTGCGCACTACCTACCCCCTTACTTCGTACTCCTCGGAGTGCGTAAGCCCCGGGTCGCGCTATGCCTGTTGCTCAGCGAGGGGGCCGATGATGGGAAGGACGACGCGCTGGCCCTGGTAGGTGCGGAGCAGGAGGTAGACCCAGAGGATGAGCGCGGCGAGGTTGACCAACGGATAGAGCATGTAGAGCGGGCCGAACGAGGCAACGATGCCGAGTGCGATCGAGGTGACGACCCAAGCGATGGTGAGAAAGATGGACTGGAAGGCGTGAAAGCGCACTTCCTTGTTCTGGTTGTACGGAGGGGATCAGCAGGAAGGCGGCGCCCCCGATGACCATGAAGAAGTAGCAGAGCACGCCCACGATGTTGGTAGACAGGCCTGCAGCCACCGTCGCAGCCGTGCCGCCAGATCGCACTGCGCACAGTGCGGGCAGAAGGCAGCACCACTCGCTTCTCGTCCACAAGACACATAGGCTGCCACGATTCACCTCCGGCGAGCGATCAGCGAAGGCAAGCGTGCAGACGCGTGCGCGTCACTCGTGCCCGGCGACGGTGCGCCGGACGCGTTGATGCTGGGCAACGTACACCCGGGAAGGTAGGGAAAACGTGGACTAGCGCTCTTGGACTACGCCGAGACGGGAGCGCCGCGGCGGGCGCGGGCAATGCGCAGGCGGGTCGTGGCACGCGCGAGCGCAAGACGCGCGCGAGCGAGGTCGAGTTGTTGCTCGCCGCCAACGAGTTCGCCGGCGATGCGGCGGACGGCGCGGTCGCGGGCAGCCTCCGCGCGCTGCTCGTCGATCTGGTCGGGTCGCTCCGCGGCATCGGCAAGGATGATGACTTGATCGTGGGCGACCTGCAGGAAGCCGCCGAAGACGGCCATGACGATGATCTCGCCGGGACAGTAGGCCGTGAGCGCGCCGTAGCCGAGGCTGGTCATGAGCGGGGCGTGGCTGGGGAGCACGGTGATCTGTCCCTCGCTGGCGGGCACGACGAGCCGCTGCACATCCTCACGACTGAGGATGGTGCGCTCGGCGGTTACGATGCTCAACGCGAGTGGCATGGGGGCTAGTTCCCAGCCTGGGTCATGGCGCGGGCCTTCTCGACTGCTTCGTCGATGGCGCCGACCATGTAGAAGGCCTGCTCTGGGAGCGAGTCGTGGCGACCCTCGAGGATTTCCTTGAAGCCGCGGACGGTCTCGGCGACTGAGACGTAGCGACCGGGGGTGCCGGTGAACTGCTCGGCAACGAAGAATGGCTGTGTAAGGAAGCGCTGGATGCGGCGGGCGCGGCCGACGATGGCCTTGTCCTCATCGGAGAGTTCCTCGATGCCGAGGATGGCGATGATGTCTTGCAGATCCTTGTAGCGCTGGAGCGTTCGGACGACACCGTTGGCGGTGTCATAGTGCTCCGCGCCGACGACCAGCGGGTCGAGGATGCGGCTGTTGGACTGAAGCGGGTTCACGGCGGGGTAGAGGCCTTGCTCCACAAGGCCACGGTCGAGGGCAACGGTCGCGTCGAGGTGGCCGAAGGTGGTGGCGACGCCGGGGTCGGTGTAGTCGTCGGCAGGCACGTAGATGGCCTGGAACGAGGTGATGGAGCCCTTGTGGGTGGAGGTAATGCGCTCCTCGAGTTCACCAATCTCCGTGCCCAGTGTCGGCTGGTAGCCGACAGCGCTGGGGAGACGGCCGAGGAGTGCGGAGACTTCCATGCCGGCGAGGGTATAGCGATAGATGTTGTCCACGAAGAGGAGGACGTCGCGGCCTTCGGTGTCGCGGAAGTATTCGGCCATGGTGAGACCGGTGAGGGCGATACGAAGGCGGACGCCGGGAGGCTCGTTCATCTGGCCGAAGACGAGGGCGGTCTTGTCGAGCACGCCGGACTCGCGCATCTCGTGCCAGAGGTCATTGCCCTCGCGGGAGCGCTCGCCGACGCCAGCGAAGACGGAGAGACCGCCGTGCTCGGTGGCGAGGTTACGAATCAGTTCGGTGTTGATGACCGTCTTGCCGGTGCCTGCGCCGCCGAAGAGGCCGACCTTCCCACCGCGGGCGAGGGGAGCGATGAGGTCAACAACCTTCACGCCAGTCTCGAGCATGGCGGCAGCAGTTTCCTGGTCGGCGTACGCAGGGGCGGAGCGGTGGATCGGCCAACGCTCGACACCCTCGACGGATTCGCCCGGGTCGAGCGGGACGCCGAGGACGTTGAAGATGCGACCGAGGGTCTTGGGGCCAACGGGCACGGAGATAGGTGCGCCAGTGTCGGTCGCGATCGCACCGCGGCGGAGGCCGTCGGTGGAGTCGAGGGCGAGGCAGCGAACCCAGTTGTTGCCGAGGTGCTGTTCGACCTCGGTGACAAGGAGCTTGCCGCCGTCCATGTCGATGTTGACGGCGTTGTAGATCTCGGGCAGGTCGCCGGACGGGAACTCCACGTCAACGACCGTGCTGATGACCTGGCGTACGACTCCGGTTGCCATGTGCGTCTCCTAACCTTCCAAGGCGGCAGTACCGCCCACGATATCGAGGAGTTCGCCGGTGATGAGTTCCTGGCGAGCCTTGTTGTA